>CAUYZA010000027.1:0-16655 GCA_963577225.1 Dehalococcoidia bacterium
GACGAGGCCGGCGCCGATGAGGCTGAGTCCGACTAGCGGGGGCCGCCGATCGCGGTCCCCATGAGGGGATCGCGGTGGTCATCGAGCAGGCACCGCCCAACGATCCAGAAGCGGAAACGACCGTTCTGGCCTCGCTTATCGTTGATGAGGAGGCGATTTCGCGCGTCGCTTCGTTCCTCCAGCCGGAGGACTTCTTCCAGGAGCGCCATGCCCAGATCTATGAGGCGGCGCTGGCGCTGTGGGACCGCTCCGAGGCGATCAACCAAGTCACGATCGCGCATGAACTGCAGCGCCGAGACCAGCTGGAAGCCGTCGGTGGCTTGACCTACATCAGCCATATCGTGGCTGAGTTACCCACGACCATCGGCGTCGAGTTCTCCGGCAAGATCGTGCACCGGGACGGCACCTACCGGCGTCTGATCGACGCCGCCGGGCAGATCGCCCGAATCGGCTACGCGGGCGGACCGAATCTGCAGGAGGGCATCGGTCGCGCCGAAGCCTTGCTGATGACCCTCAGCGGCGGCGATCGCCTGCGCGACTTCGTGTCCCTGCGCGACCTGCTGGAAAGTTTCCTCGGCCCGCCGGAAGAGGAAGAAGGACGGTTGAACGAACCGGCGCGGACCGGCTTTGCCGACCTTGACCAACTCGTGGGCGGGCTCAAACGCTCCGACCTGACCATCCTTGCCGCGCGTCCCTCGGTGGGGAAGTCGGCGCTGGCGCTGGCGATATCGCAGAACTTGGCCTTGGGCCAGGGTGGGCGGGTGGCCTTCTTCAGCCTGGAGATGTCGGCCGAGCAGCTCGCGGCGCGTCTGGTCTCGGCCGAGGCCGAGGTGGAGTTCTCGCGGCTGCCGTTCGGGCGTCACAGCGAGACGGAGGAGGGGCGCATCAGCCGCGCGATCGGGCGGCTTGCGCGGGCCGAGATCTACATCGACGACACGCCGGGCATGACCGTGGCCGAGCTGCGGGCCAAGACACGCCGGCTGGACCATGACGTGGGGCTAGATCTGGTCGTTGTCGACCACATCCAGCTCTTGCACGCCTCGGCTGGCGGCGGTGACGGCAACCGCGTGGCGGAGATGAGCTTCATGTCGCGCTCGCTGAAAGAGCTGGCGCGCGAGTTGGAAATCCCGGTCCTCGCGTTGTCCCAGCTCTCGCGCGCCGTCGAGCAGCGCCACCCGCACGTACCGATGCTGTCCGATCTACGCGACAGCGGTTCGCTCGAGCAGGACGCCGACGTCGTGCTCTTCATCTACCGCGAGGACATGTACGTGGCGCCCGATGAGTGGGACGACCTCCACCCCGAGGAGCCGGAAAACTACCCCAACGGCGATGCTCAGATCATCGTCGCCAAACACCGCAACGGGCCCACCGGCACGGTGCATCTGCGCTTCGTCAAGAAGCTGGCCAAGTTCGAGGACTTCTTCACCCGCGAGGAGCCCGTCGACGGCGACCTGGCGTTGGCCCAGCAGGCCGGCTTGGCTCCGGCCCCCGCTGGTGGGCTCGCCGGTGCGTCCGGTTCCAGCGGGGTCAGCCCGGACGGCCCAGGGGACGCCCAGTGGTCGCTGGAGGCCTATGACGACGACTAACTCCTTCTCTGGCTTTCCGGCGGGTGGGACGACAGTGCCGCTCCCCGCCTCGATGCTGACGCAGGTTTTTCCTGACATTCAGGACGTGGCGGAGTTGCTCGTGACCCTGTTCGCCACGGCGGCCGTGCAGCGCCAGCGTCGTTTTCCACGCCTGGTCGAAATCGACGCACTGCGCACTGAGCGCGCGTTGATCGAGAGCTTGTCTTCGCTGCTGCCGCAGGACGACGTCGACGCTGCCTTCCGGCGCGGGCTCGATGCCGCCGTGGCGCGGCGGACGTTGCTGGCGGTCGAGGGGATCCCGGCTGGCCGCGCTGCCGGGACAGAACAGGGGCAAGCGCGCGTGCTGCTGGCCCTGAACACGGAGCCGGACCGGCGCGCTGTCGAGCGGGCGCGGCATGGCGACGTCGTGGGCGCGATCGCTTGGAAGCTGTTGCCCGCCGCGACACCGGCTGTGGCACGTACGGGCAACGCGTACACGATGTACGAGTTGGCCATCGGGCCGATCACGCCCGCGATCGCCGAGCAGTTGGCCGAGGCCGAAGGGCTGTATCCCCTTGCCTGGATCGCGGAGGCGTTCGCCGAAGCAGAGGAATTGAATCGGCGCAGTTGGCGCTACGTGAAGCGGATCCTGGAGCGCTGGGATCGGGAAGGACGAGACGATGCGGCGTCTGGGCGAGATCCTCGCTGGCGACCGGACTCTCGGTTCGAACACCTCATCCGACGCTAACGCCGGTCAGCCGATCGAGGTCGAGCCGCCGGATTGCGCATTGTGCAACGACGCGGGCTTCGTGCGCTTGGAGCGCGCGGTGGGACAGCCCGAGTTCGGACAGATCGTGCCCTGCGAGTGCGCGCGTCAGCGTTCGCGGTCGGATCAGGCCGATCGCTTGCAGCGCTACAGCAACTTGGGCGACCACCGAGAGACGTTCGAGAAGTTGATGGGTGGCATCTCGGGCGAGTTTCTCGAGGCCTGCGAGACTGCACGCAGTTTCGCGCGACGCGAGCCAGCCAGCGGGCAGGACGAGGTGTCGGACTGGATTGTGGTGTGGAGTTCTGCCTTGCAGGTGAAGACGGCGATCGGGGCGGCGATGGCGATGGAGCGGATCGGACTCGGCGTGCCGGCGCTCTACTTCGTGACCCCCGACCTGCTGGATCTCCTGCGAGCGGCATATAGCAAAGACTCCGACATGCCGTTTCCGCGGCTGTTCGAGAAAGTGCGTAGCGCGCCGTTCTTGGTCTTGGACGACCTGGATGCGTCGAATCCGACCGCTTGGGCGCAGGAGAAGCTCTTCCAGATCTTGAACCACCGCGCGGCCGAAGCGCTGCCGACGGCGGTGCTGCTGGGATCCGACCCGGCCTCGCTGCCGGATCCGATGGGCTCGCTCGTGCGGCGATTCGCCCAAGCGCACGTCGTCGGGGTTGGCGGCTCGGCGCAGTCCAACAATCCCGGGCGAGCGGATCGCTACCAGCAGATCGGCGGGATGACACTGGATGGGCTTGAACGCTACGATTTCGAGGGTTTCCGCGTGGAGGGGTACGGACTCACCGACGAGGAGGCGGAGAACCTCGCCATCGTGCGCAACGTGACTCGCGCCTGGGCCCAACAGCCGCAAGGCTGGCTGACGCTGGTCGGTCTAACGGGCACGGGCAAAACACACCTGGCGGCGGCGATCGCGCGCGCGCGGGTTGCGCAAGGCGACCGCGTGCACTTCGCGGTCGTACCGGACCTGCTCGATCACCTGCGACGCGCCTACGGTCCCACCGAGCCCGCCTCCTACGACGAGGTGCTCGACTCCCTGCGCGAGGCCGACCTGCTCGTGCTCGACGACCTCGGCGCGCATTCCACCACGGCCTGGGCGCAGGAGAAGCTCTACCAGCTCTTCTCCTACCGCTACTTGCAGCGCAAGCCGACCGTGATCACGACCAACGCCAACCCCGAGGAGTTGGACCCGCGACTCTCGTCGCGACTGCTCGATCACGAGGTGGGTCAGGTCTACCGCCTGCTGTCGCGCGACCATCGCACCGGCACGCGCGACCGTCCGAGCGGGCCGCCGAAGCCGCGCCGCGGCGGCAAGTGGGATACGCCGCGCTGGTAACCGGGTCTGGTAGCAGTAAGCGGTCCGCCTAGCCGGCTTCGACGGAATCCGGGTCAGGCGAGGCTTCGTCCTGTGGGGTGAGGCTGCCTTCGATCCAATGCTCGCCGTCGGTCCAGACCTCTTTCTTCCAGACGGGGACGATCTGCTTGAGCCGGTCGATCGCGTAGTGGCAGGCCTCTAGCCCGTCCTTGCGGTGGGGCGACGCGACCGCAATCGCGACGCTGGCCTCGCCGATCTCCAGCCGCCCGGTGCGGTGGTGCATGGCGACGTCAGTGATCTCCCAGCGCTCGTGTAACTCCTGGGCGATCTCGCGCATCTTCTTGACCGCCATCGGCGGGTAGGCCTCGTATTCGAGGTAATCGACGTCGCGGCCCAGGTTGTTGTCGCGCACCACTCCAACGAAGAGCGAAACCGCGCCGGCCGCCGGCGCGAGCACCAGATCGTGCAGCCCTTGGACGTCGAGCACCTCGGCCGTGATGGTGAAGCGGGCGTCGTCGGCGCTGCCCCGCTTGCTATCACGAGCGCTGCCGCCGCTGACCGGCGGGATCAGCGCGACGTCGTCGCAGGCGCGGACGGGGAACTCGCCGCGCACATATTCTTCGTTGACGGCGACGATGACCGACTCGCGTAACTCCGCGAGCTGCGGGAAGCGCAGGAAAACCGCCGCGCTGATCTCGTCGGCGGTCGTCGCGTCGGGCAAGTCCTCGATCAGGACGGAGCGTTGGCCGGCCGCTTGGGCAAGGCTGGCGAAGAGTTGCACCGTGACGTTCATGGCGTCAGTGTATCCTGGCTGGGAGCCGGGGGAGTGCCGCGCATGCCGCGCTGGCCCGCGATCTCGCGTCTGCTCTCAGACCTCTGCGGGTCCGGCCTCTGGCCGCGCGGACTTCCTTTTCCCGCCCAGCTGTGCCGCCTGCTCCGCGGGTGGCGCGCACCTCTGTGACGTTTGTCGCGACGAGCTGCGTCCGGCGAGCGGCCAGCGTTGTCGCGTTTGCCGGGCACCCGGGAAGGCCAGTCCTTGCATCGCCTGCGAGGAAGAGCCACCTGCCTTCGATGCCCTGCGCGCGGCCTTCGTCTACGAAGGGGCCACGCGCGACGCGGTGCTGGCGTTGAAGTATGCGGGCGTGCGCAGCGTCGCCGCACCACTGCTCGATGCGGCGCTGGTGGACGGCGACGGTTCGCTCGCCGTGGGCGGCGCGGCCAGAGGGATCGACTTCGTGACGGCCGTGCCGATGGCCGCACGCCGCCGTTGCCGCCGCGGATACAATCAGGCCGAGGTGTTGGCCCGGATCGTGGCTGGGCAGCTCGAGCGGCCCTTCGAGGCAGGCCTGCGGGAACGGGTGTGAGGCACCGAACAGCAGGCGCGCCAGGCAGATCTGCAGGCCCGACAAGCCAACGTGCGGGGCGCGTTTCGCGCCGACCGCGAACTGGTCGGCGGCGGCCGAATCCTGGTCGTCGACGACGTCACCACCTCCGGCGCCACGCTCAACGCCTGCGCGGAAGCTCTGCTCGCGGCCGGTGCGACATCGGTTCTTGCCTGGGCACTGGCCCGCGAGGACTGATCGGACACAACCACCCGGAATTGGTAGGGTTGCGTCTCGCGAGTCCGGTTTGGCTGAATCCAACGGAGGCGCCCGTGCCAGGGCCGATCGTCACCGTCACCCTGAATCCGGCCATCGACCAGACTCTGGTCGTGGACGAGTTCGCTGTGGGCAAGGCGAACCGCGTCAGCGAGGCGCGGCTCGACCCCGGCGGCAAGGGCGTCAATGTCTCGCAGGCGTTGAAGGAGCTCGGCGTCCACAGCATCGCGGCCGGCTTGGCGCCCGGGTCGGTGGGGCGTTTCATCGAGACGGAGCTGATCCGCGACGGGATCACCGTCGATTTCGTTCCGACGGCCGGAGAGACGCGCACCAACCTGACCCTGATCGACGCCAAACACCACGTCGCGACGACGATTCACAACGCGGGACCGGAGACGGACCCCGGGCTGTTCGACGAGCTGCGGGAGCGGCTACGCGAGCACTACGCGCCGGGTGGGTGGCTTGTTGTGGGTGGCAGCCTGCCGCCGCCCTTGGAGCCGTCGATCTACGCCGATCTGATCCGCGACGCGCACGCCGCAGGTGTACAAGCCGCGCTCGACAGCGAGGGTGAATCGCTGCGGGCTGGTCTGAGCGCCAATCCCGATCTGGTCCGGCTCAGCCCCGCCACCTTGGAAGAGTTGACGGACACGGAGTACGAGTCCGACGAGGACTATCTGGACGCGATTGAAGCGATACGCAAAGAAGGTGTCGGCCGTCTCTTCCTGACCCCGCGCGACGGTCCGGCCTGGGCCGTCAGTGCAGACGGCGCGTGGCGCGTGATCCCGCCGACGGTGCCCACCGCGACGGTGATCAGCGAGGTTGGCTGGACGGATGCCACTTTGGCTGGCGTGATCCAAATTCTGGCTGCCGGGGGCTCGTTCGAGGATGCCCTGCGGCGCGGGATCGCAGCCGGGCGTGCCACCATCGTCACGCCTGGCTCGATGGTTGGCGAGGTATCGACGGTGGCGGCCTTCGAAGAGCAGGTCCGCCTGGAGCAAGTGCGCGAGCCGGTCCAACCCTGACGCGGGGCCGCTCCGACCAGCCCAAGGGCGAATCACGGTGGCAGGTTCCACGTTCCTTTTGATGCATCACGCCGAAGGCGAATCGCCGCTCGAACGGCTGGTCGACGCCGCGCGGGCGGCGACGGTGCGCGATACGGCGCAGCGCGCCCTCCAGGCGGGTTTCGAGCGGGTCGTTGTCATGGCGACCGACGGATCGGCCTTCGTCGGGCTGGACGCTGTCGAAGTCGACATTGATCCGGTTCGCCGGCCGTTCGGCGCGCGGCTTAAGACGTTCCTCACCCGGCACGCGCCCGAGGGCCTTTGCTACGCGGGCAGCGGCATGCCGCTGATGACGGCAGGCAACTGGCGCGGACTGCGCGACCGGATCGCGGCAGGGGAGACTGTCGCCAACAACCTCTATTCCAGCGACGTGCTCGCCACGCCGGCGACTGCTGACCTGAGCAGCATCCCGGATGAGCTCAGCGACAACGGTCTGGCTCTCTACCTACGCGGCGAGGCCGAAATCGACGTCGCTGTTCTGCCCCGCTCCGCAGCCGCGCTGCTGGACATCGACACACCGGCAGACCTGACCGTGCTTGCTCTCTGCCGGGAGGTGCCGCACTTCACCATCGGTGGCGCGTTGGCGGCAGTGTTGTCGGTTGGGCTCTCTGCAGCTGTGGGGGCGGGGCTGCCCGCTCCGGACCCGGCGATGGCATCTGGGCCGAGCCGCCTCGATACGGCGACGGGACTGCTGACACGGCGCGGAACTGACGTGCTGGTGATCGGGCGTGTGGGCAGCGCGGTCTGGCAGGCGCTGGAGAGTGAGACGGCGACTCGGGTGCGGGTCGTTTCCGAGGAGCGTGGGTTGCGCAGCCGCCCCGATGGGCGGGCGCGCAGTCTGTTGGGCTTCCATCTGGGCGCCGTGGGGCCAGGGCAGTTGGTGGAGGCCCTGGCCGAGCTGGGGGACGCGGTCTTCCTCGACACGCGACCCCTCTTTGCCCACCTGCAGTGGCAGCCCTCCCGCGCGGATCGCTTCGCCAGTGACGCGGGCGACTGGAAGTCGATCGAGCACGCTGAGCTGGGCGCGTTCACGCGGGCCGCCGTCGAGTCGCGGGTGCCCTTCGTGCTGGGCGGTCACTCGCTGGTCAGCGGCGGGCTGCTGGCCCTCATCGACGCGGCTTGGGCACGTTGGGAACTCGCTCAGGGAGACAGCGCTCGGGACGACGACTGACGTGTAGCGACGTGTACCCGGCATGTATACGCGCGGCGTCCGCTGTGACACGATGCCCCCTGCCTCAGATCGGTCACGACCACCGCACTCGCGTTGACGTGGCCTGCGCCGAGCGGCGTATCCATGAATGAGCGAAGGCAGATGGTGCAGACCGTCCGATCCGGCGTCCTGTCGGATCAAGACCCTGAAATCGCCGGCTGGATCGATCGCGAGACGCAGCGACAGCGTGATTCGCTGGAGATGATCGCGTCCGAGAACTACACCAGCCGTGCCGTGCTCGAGGCGATGGGGTCGGTCCTGACCAACAAGTACGCTGAGGGCTACCCCGGCAAGCGCTACTACGGCGGCTGTGAGTTCGTCGACGAGGTGGAGACGGTTGCGATCGAGCGGGCCAAGGCGCTGTTCGGTGCGCAGCACGCCAACGTCCAGCCGCATTCCGGCTCCGCCGCCAACCTCGCCGCCTACTACGCCTTGATGCAGCCCGGCGACACCGCGCTGGGCATGGCCCTCGATCACGGCGGCCATCTGACGCACGGCTTGCGGGTCAACTTCTCCGGCAAGTGGTTCAACTTCGTCAGCTACGGCGTCGATCGTGAGACCGAGCAGATCGACTACGACGCGATGCTGGCCCAGGCCCGCGAACACAAACCCAAGCTGATCCTGGTCGGCGCGACCGCCTATCCGCGCCAGTACGATTTCGCCCGCAGCGCCGAGATCGCGCAAGAGACCGGCGCGGTGCTGCTTGTCGATATGGCACATGTGTCCGGCCTGGTGGCGGCGGGCGTGCACCCCTCGCCCGTGCCTTACGCCGACATCGTGACCTCGACGACGCACAAGACGCTGCGCGGCCCGCGCTCGGCCTTCATTTTGGCCATGGAGGACTACGCGACCAAAGTCGATCGCGCCGTCTTCCCCGGCACCTCGGGCGGGCCGCACATGCACACGATTGCGGCCAAGGCGGTCGCCTTCGCCGAGGCCGACACGCCGGAGTTCCGCTCCTACGGCGAGGCCATCATCGAGAACTCGCGCGCTCTGGCCGAGGGGTTGCTGAGCGCTGGACTGCGGTTGGTCTCCGGCGGCACGGACAGCCATCTCTTGCTCGTCGACGTGGGGGTCAAGGGGCTGACGGGCAAGGTTGTCGAGGACGCGCTGGACGACGCCGGGATCACCGTCAACAAGAACGCGATCCCGTTCGACGAGCAGAAGCCCACGGTCACGAGCGGAATCCGGATCGGCACCCCGGCCCTGACGACGCGGGGCATGGGTCCCGGCCAGATGGAACGGATCGCGGTCTGGATTGGCCGCGTGCTGGACGAAATCGAGAATGAATCGGTGCGTGGGGCGGTGCGGGCAGAGGTCGCCGAACTGGCGGCGACCTTCCCGGTCCCGGGCATCGATCGCTAACAACCAAGCAGAAGGATCCTCACCCGCGGGTTGATGCGGGCGAGGTCGATGGAGGCACGATGGCACGCGATTACGAGATGGTGGTGATTCTGCACTCCGATCTGACGGAGGAGGAAGTGCCGGATCGACTGGCCGGCCTCGCGACGTTGGTCAGCGAGCACGGTGGCAACGTGACGGAGTCGATTGATTGGGGACGGCGACGGCTCGCCTACTCGATCAAGGGCAACTTCGAGGGCCACTATTTGATCACGGAATTCGACGCGGAAGGCGGCACCGGCAATCAGGAGATCGAGCGTGAGCTCCGCATCGACGAATCGGTCTTGCGCTTTCTCATCGTCCGCAAGGACAGTTAGCGCGCGCAGGAGGGTGACATGGGAAGCCTGAACAAGGTCCAAATCATTGGCAATCTGGGTGCGGATCCGGAGATGCGCTTTACCGCCAGCGGCCAAGCCGTGGCCACGTTCAACGTGGCGGTCAACCGTCGCTACCAGACGCGCGACGGAGAGCGTCGCGAAGAGACGGAATGGGTGCGCTGCGTCGCCTGGGCCCGGCTGGCTGAGACCACGAGCCAGTATTTGACCAAGGGCAGCCAGGTCTACCTGGAAGGCCGGCTGCAGACACGCCAGTGGGAAGACCGCGAAGGCCAGCGTCGCTATACGACGGAGGTCGTCGCCAACGACGTCCAGTTCCTCGACCGTCGCGGCAGTGGTAGTGGCGACTTCGATGGGGGCTCCGATGCTCCCGCCGACGCTGCTGGCGACGGCAGCGAGGGCCCGGGCGGACCGGACATCGACCCCGACGACTTGCCCTTCGAGTAATCAGCTCCAAACGGAGGATCGCATGACGACAGACGACAGCGACCAGACGCCGCAAGCGGCGACAACCGAGCCGGCGGCGGCCGAACCCGTGCCGGAGACGGCAGCGCCTGCGCCCAACTCCGCGCCGCCTGCTCCCACAGCGCCGGCGACTCCCGCAGCGGAGGTGTCCGCGACCCCTGCCCCCGCGGCTCCAGCCCCCGCTCCGGCCGCGGCAACTCCGCCGGCGCCGGCCACGACCGCACCGGCCGCTGCCCCAGTCGCGACAGCGGCGGGAGCTTCGGCGCCCGCAACTGCGCCGCCCGCGCCCGCTGCGACTTCCAGCATCACCTCGGGCCCCTCGGACGGGATCCCGCGGGTGATCGAGCGCACCCGCCGCCGTCGAGGACGCCGCAAGGCGCCGATCTTCCCGCCCAAGGAAGTCCTCACGATCGATTATAAGGACGTGGAGAAGCTGCGACGGCTGATTTCCGAGCGCGGCAAGATTGATCCGCGCCGCAAGACCGGGCTGATCGCCAAGGACCAGCGCAAGCTGACCCGCGCGATCAAACGCGCCCGGCACCTGGCACTGCTGCCCTACACCGCCGAGCACATGCGACAGACGTCGCAATTTCGCCAGTCGATGCGGGCCGCACGCGTTGAGCCACGCCCCTTGCCGGCCGCCGAAGATGCCGCGGAAGATGCGGAAGCCGCCCCGAGCGAAGGGGCTGCTACGACCGCGCCGGCCAGCGATGCTCCGGCTACAGCGCCTGCAGCCACGGCCACCGCCGCTACGGACACGGCTGCCGCAACGCCCGCGGAGACGGCCGCAGCTGCTGTCGAGACGACGGAGACGACCCCGGCCGCCGAGGTTGCTCCTACCACTGAAGCCCCCGCTGCTGAAGCTGATAGCGAGCCGGCCGCCGAGTCGACCGAAGAGGCTCCCGCCGCAGAGGCCGAGGCAGGCAGCGAGGAATAGCGGAGGTCGGCGTGGCGCAGGACACGAGCGCGGTACCAGCGATCGGCGTGGGCCTGCTGGGCCTTGGCGTCGTGGGGCAGGGCGTCTACGAGGCGCTGCGGTCGCGCGCCGCGGCCTACGCCCGACGCGCGGGTCGTGCCCTTGAGGTGCGTCGGATCGCCGTACGCGACCTTTCCCGCCGCCGCGATGTCGAAGTGGATGCGGCGCTGCTGAGCGACGATCCACTCGCCGTCGCCGTTGCACCCGAAATCGAGATCGTGGTGGAGTTGATGGGTGGTGAGCAGCCGGCGCTCGATTGCATCCGTGCGGCGCTTTCGGCTGGGAAACACGTGGTGACCGCCAACAAGGAAGTGATGGCCAAGCACGGGCCAGAATTGCTCGCGCTTGCCCAGGAGCAGGGCGCGGAGTTGCAGTACGAAGCGAGCGTGGGCGGTGGCATCCCGATCATCTCGCCGCTCAAGCGCGACCTGCAAGCCAACGAGGTCCAGCGCATTCAGGCCATCATCAACGGCACGACCAACTTCATGTTGACCACGATGGCGCAAGACGGCGTCTCCTACGCCGAGGCGCTCGCTGAAGCCCAGCGTCGCGGCTACGCCGAGGCCGACCCCACCAACGACGTGGCGGGCATCGACGCCGCTTACAAGCTGGCCATCCTCGCCTCCCTCGCGTTCCACACCACGGTCGCGCCCGACGACGTCTATCGCGAAGGCATCACCCAGCTGACCGCACGCGACTTTCGTTACGCCGCAGAGCTGGGCTACGTGATTCGGCTGCTCGCGACGGCCCGCCGGATGAACGACGGAGCAATCGACGTGCGGGTCCATCCCAGCCTGATTCCACTAACGGAGCCCCTGGCCCGTGTCGACGGCGTGCTCAACGCGGTCGCCGTGGAAGGTGATCTCGTTGGGCGGGCGATCTTCGAGGGCGAGGGAGCCGGCGCCGCGCCTACGACCTCCGCCGTCGTGGCGGACGTGTTGGATGTCGCCTACGGCATCGCCGCCGGGCAGCGACCCCGCCCGCAGCGCCCGACCGACTCCGACCCCTGCATCGAGCCAATTGGCGACCTGCGGATGCCTTACTATCTGCGCATGTTGGTGCACGATCGCCCCGGAGTCCTGGCCGATCTCGGCCGCCTGCTGGCGGAGAACCAGACCAGCATTGCTTCCCTCTTGCAGGTTGAGGCGGATCCCGTCGCCGGCACGGCCGAGCTCGTCATGACCACCCACGAAACTCAGGAGGCCGATCTCGATGCGTTCATCGCCGCGGCCGCCAAGATGGGCTCGGTGCGGGACGTTGGACTGCGGATCCGGATGGAACAGGCCGATTCGTGACCACCTCTTCGCCGGACCCGCGATCCTTCCAGAGCATGCTCGACTGGCTCGAAACCGAACTGCGCGGCGTCAAGTCGTCGCTGGCTGAGTTTGGGGAGAAGACGGAACAGACGCAGACCCAGCTCTGGGACCTGATCGATGGTCAGGCCCGCAGCGAACAAGGTACCGGCACGCTGGCGGCACAGGTCAACGTGCTGAGTGACCTGCCGGAAACGATCCGAGTGCTGCGGGAGCGCGTGGAGCGGCTGCAGAGCGCGGTGGGCCAGGATGGCGAGCAACGCGAGCTTCTGGCGCGGCAGCTGCGCGCCGAGATGCAGTCCGAACGCGACGAACGCGGGGAGCTGCGCCGGCGGGCGGAGTTCGCCGAGCAAGCCTCGGCCGCGATCGGCGAGAAGCAGGACACGGTCGAGGATTTGGTCCGGCGTCTGCAGGACGAAACGGCGCTCGTCGGCCAGCGGCTCGAGCAGATCGACATCAATAGCCACGGCGTTGACTCCCGCCTCGCGGCCAGCGCCGAAGGGCTGCGGCGCACCCAGGGCGACGGTCGCAATCAGGTTCAGGAGGTCGAGCGGCTCGATCGTGCGTTGGCCATAGTCGATGAGCGCCTTGAGGGTGTGCTCGATTCCGTGCGTCGTCTGCAGGAAGAGGCCGTCCGCAGCAGTGAGACGACCCAAGAGTTCGACGCGCTACGCGATCGGTTTGAAGCCGTGCGCCTATCGCAGGACGCCACGGTTGAGCGCTCCAACGACACGGCCAGCGAGAACGAGGCGTTGACGGTCCGCATCACGGAATTGGACCGCGCGCTGGAACGAATCCGCACCCGTTCCGATCAACACGATCGTACGCTGGGCGAGCTCCGCCACGCCGTGGCAGAGGCGGCCGACGCCTCCAAGCGCGACGCGGAGCGTTTTCTCGCTTTCCAGGAGAAGGTGCGGCGCCGGGAGATGTCGGACCTGGAGCAAGAGGTGCGGGAGATCCGTGGCTTTGGCGGCCAGCATGGATCCGGTCCGGCCCCCGAGACGTCATCGAGCTCGCCGGCGAACCGCACACCATCGCCACCAAGCTCGTCCGATGCCTGACGCGCCTGCTGCGGAGGATGCCGGGCCAATGCCCGACTTCCGGCGAGGCGCGGGCGTCATTGCCCGCTACGCCGAGTACCTGCCCCTGACGGACGCCACGCCACGGATCAGTCTGGGCGAGGGAGATACGCCGCTCGTTCGCGCCCCGTCACTGGAGGCGGCGACGGGCGCCGAGGTCTACCTCAAACTGGAGTCGCTGAACCCCTCCGGGTCGTTCAAGGATCGCGGCATGGTCGTGGCCGTCGCGAAGGCCTTGGAGGACGGCGCTGACGCCGTGATGTGCGCCTCCACTGGGAACACGAGCGCCTCCGCTGCCGCCTACGCCGCGCGTTACGGGCTGCGCTGCTTCGTGATCGTGCCGCGCGGCAACATTGCGCTGGGCAAGCTGGCCCAGGCAGTCGCCCACGGCGCACGCATTCTCTCCGTCGACGGCTCGTTCGACGACGCCCTCCAGTTGGCGCGGGAAATCTGCGAGCGCCGGCCGATCGCGCTGGTCAACTCGGTCAACCCGCATCGGATCGCTGGGCAGAAGACCGCGGCGATGGAGATCGTCGACGCGTTGGGCGACGCGCCGGATGTGCAGTGCATCCCCGTCGGCAACGCCGGCAACATCACGGCATACTGGCAGGGCTACGTGGAGTACTTCCAAGCCGAGCGGGCCGCGTCCCGCCCGCGCCTGTTCGGATTCCAAGCAGAAGGGGCGGCCCCGATCGTGCGGGGCGAACGGGTCGATCAGCCGGAGACGATCGCCACGGCGATCCGGATCGGCAACCCGGCCTCGTGGGAAGGCGCGCTGCTGGCGCGTGACGAATCGGACGGCCGCATCAGCGCGGTCAGCGACGAGCAGATTCTGGTGGCCTACCAGGCCCTGGCGCGCGATGAGGGCATCTTCTGCGAGCCCGCCTCGGCGGCCAGCGTGGCAGGGTTGCTCGCCTGCCAGGCGGACGGCATCGATCTGCGGGGGTTGCGCGTCGTCTGCATCATCACCGGATCGGGGCTCAAGGATCCCGATGTCGCGATGAACATCGAACCCGACCTGATCGAGATTCCCAATTCGCTCGAAGCCGCTGAGGCGGCGCTGGACTAGCGCGTGCCCACACCCGCCAACCAGGGCCCCAACGACGGCACCGTGCTGGTGATCATCAACCCCACCGCCGGTAGCGGCGACACACGCAAACGCTGGCCCGGCGCGATCGTCGCTCTGCGCGAGGCGGGGCTGCGGCCCGAGTACGTACTCACGGATGCCCCGGGCCATGCGACCGCCCTGGCCCAACAGGCCGGGCTGGATGGCTACGACGCCGTGATCGCGATGGGCGGCGACGGCACCGCCCACGAAGTCGCGAATGGCCTGCTGCGCGTCGCGTCGCCTCCGCCGTTGGCGCTGCTGCAGACCGGCACCGGGCGTGACCTCAGCCGATTGCTGGCTCTGCCCGACAGCCTGGACGTGCAGGCGCGGCTGATCGCGCGCGGCGATACCCAACGCATCGACGTGGGCTACTGCCGCTACACGAATGCCGACCAGACGCAAGAGGAGCGGGCGTTTCTGCTCCTGGCCGGGGCGGGCTTTACGTCGGCCGTGATCGACCGCTCGCTCGGCTTAAAGCGCTGGTTGGGTGGGCGGGCCTACTTTGTGGCTGCCCTGCGGGAGTTGCTCCATGCCAAGGCGCGGCCCGCCCGGCTCACGCTGGACGGAGCCGCGGAGCAGGTGGCGGTCGTCGAGATGATGATACTGAACGCGCCCTGGGTCGGTGGCGGGATGTTCGCCGGACCCGGGGCAGACGCACAGGATGGCTGGCTGGAGGCCCTGATCGTGCAAGAGATGTCGCGCTGGCGCCTGCTGAATGTGGTGCTGCGCGTATATCGGGGGTCGCACCTAGACCAACCCGGCGTACGCTACGGTACGACGAAGCGAGTCGTTATCGAACCCGAAGTCACGATGCCGGTATCCGTCGATGGCGAGGTCGTGGGCCAGACCCCGGCCGAGTTCTGGGTCGCGCCGTCGGCGCTCACGGTAGTGGCTGGAGAGGTCCGAGCCGGATGACGATTGAGTTGTCCCCCCCGTGCACAATCGACAAGGATCGCATTCGCGCGGCCGCGCGGGAACTCCTGCTCGCGATTGGGGAAGACCCGGACCGCGAGGGGTTGGCCGAGACGCCGCGCCGCATCGCCGAGTCCTACGAGGAAATTTTCGGCGGGCTCAGCGTCGATCTCGAGGAACTGCTCCAAGTCGGCTTTGAAGAGGGCCACAATGAGATGGTCGTGCTGCGCGACGTGCCGTTTTTCTCGATGTGCGAACACCACCTGCTTCCCTTCCATGGCATCGCGCACGTCGCCTACGTGCCGCGCGGGCGTGTGGTGGGGATCAGCAAGCTGGCCCGACTGGTGGAGGCGATAGCGCGCCGCCCGCAGCTGCAGGAGCGGTTGACCAGCCAGATTGCCGACACCCTGATGCGAGCGCTGGAGCCGGACGGCGTCGCCGTCGCTCTGGAGGCCGAGCATCTCTGCATGACTATGCGCGGGATCAAGAAGCCCGGCAGCCGCATGGTGACCTCCGCGATGCGGGGCACTTTTCAGAATCAGATCGAGACACGCAACGAGTTCCTGGCGCTTGTGCGGCCGGGTCGGGCGTAGATTGTCACGATGCTGCTGACGACTGAATCCGCCGACTGGGCACAGCTCACCAACACCCCTGCGAACGGCCTCGCCGACGAGTGGCGCGCCCTCTTCGCGGAGGTTCAGCCGCCCGCCGGGCCCTTCGTCACTCCCGAATTCCAGACGGCCTGGTGGGACATTTTCCAGCCCGGTGGCAGCCCTGATCTGACGACCGTGCGCGAGGACGACCGGCTGGTTGGCGTGGTTCCGCTGCGGATCCATGACGGTACGGTCGGCTTGGTGGGCGACTTCGAGGTCTGCGACTACATGGACATTCTGGCAGCGCCCGACCACGAAGAGGCCGTCGTCGACGTATTGCTGGACCGCTTGGAAGCGCTTGGCTCGACGTCTGCCGACCTGCGCGGCTTCGCCAGCGGCTCGGCGACGCTGCGACTCCTGCCCGACAAGGCGGTGGCGCGTGGCTGGCAAGTGGAAGCGCAGCAGGAGGCCGTCTGCCCCGTCGTGGAGCTCCCGACCGACTGGGAGTCGTACACGTCTGGTCTGCGTCGCAAGTATCGCCACGAGGTGCGTCGTAAGCTGCGCAATCTGCGCGACGGCAAAGCCGTCGTGGACATTGAGGTGATTCGAGACGCGGATGCAGTACGCGAGCGGCTGCCCGACTTTCTGACCATGATGACGACCTCCCGCGGCGACAAAGCCGAGTTCATGACCGAACAGATGGCGGCGTTCTTTGGCGTGCTGGTGGAGCGTCTGGCGCCGCACGGCCGGATCCAGCTCTACTTTCTGCTGCTGGACGGCAAGCCCGTGGCGACGGTGCTCTGCTTCGTCTGTTGCGGACAGTTGATGCTCTACAACAGCGGTTACGACCCTGACTATCGATCGCTCTCGGTTGGCATCGCCTCCAAGGTCTTCTGCCTGCGCGAGGCGATTGATGAGGGGCGTCAGGCGGTCAACTTCCTGCGGG
>CAUYZA010000028.1:0-16602 GCA_963577225.1 Dehalococcoidia bacterium
CAAACGTATCCTGCGTGGCGACGATTCATCGCCCGCCCCCCAACCTCCTCCCGCCCCCAGTTCCGACGACTCCGATCCGCGGCCGCCCCGGCGCAGGCGCCGCCGGCGACGTGGTGGCGGGGGTGGTGACGGCAACGCCAACACAACGGCAGAGGCCCCCAGCCCGCCGCGCGAACGCGATGACGGCAGCGAACGCATGAGTGACAGCCCCCGCGAGCGGTCTGGCCAACGCCCCGCGCGTCGTCGCCGGCGGGGTAGCGAGCGTGACTCCGATCGCAGCGAGCGAGGCCCCGACAGCGGTCGGGACCGCGACGACTACCGCGACAGTCGCCATGAGAACCGCCGCGACGATCGCCGCGACGACTACCGCCCTGCACGCCGTGATGATCAGCGAGAGAATCGCGACGATGGTCGCCGTGGCCGCGGGGAGGGACGCCCCAAGGGTGATAACGCCGAGCAGCTCAGCGCCACCGCCAAGGCCCTCGCCTCCGGCGGCTACCAACTGCCGCCGCTCTCCGTCGTCGACGCGATTGAAGAAGACCGGTACCCGGAGGCCTTCCTCAACCTCGGCCTCAGCGACCGCAGCTTGGCCATCATTACCGCCCTCGGTTTCGAAACCCCCACACCGATTCAGGCCGAGGCCATCCCCAAAATGCTCGACGGCTCGGACGTCGTTGGCAAGGCTCAGACCGGCACCGGCAAGACCGTCGCCTTCGGCTTCCCCATCGTGGAGCGGCTCGACCCCGAGTTGCCCGAGGTCCAAGCCATCGTGCTCGTCCCCACCCGCGAACTCGCCCAGCAGGTCTTCGGCGTGCTCGGCTTCCTCGCCGCCGCCCACGGGCTCGGCGCCTGTGCACTCGTCGGCGGTCGCCGCCTGCAGGACGACTTCGACAATCTTGAGCGCCGTCCGCAGGTCGTCGTCGGCACCCCCGGCCGCGTCATCGACCACCTCAATCGCGGCACCCTCTCCTTGCGCGACGTTCGCGTCGCCATCCTCGACGAAGCCGACCGCATGCTCGACATCGGCTTCGAGCCCGACATTCGTCGCATCCTCGGCCGCTCGCCCGACACCCGTCAGACCGCCCTCTTCTCGGCCACGATCCCGACCTCGATCAAGACCCTGATCTGGAAGTACATGCGCGATCCAGTCGAGATCGACATTGAGCCGGAACAGGCCACCGCGCGCGAGATCAACCAGCACTACATCGAGGTAGCCGAGCGCGACAAGGCCAAGGCCATGCTCCAGCTCGTGCCTCGCTTGACCGGCCGCACCCTGGTCTTCTGCAACATGAAAGTCACCGTCGATCGACTCGTCCGCCGCCTGCGTGATCGGGGCGTCTCGGCGGAGCCGATCCACGGCGACCTGCGCCAGCAGAAGCGGGATCGCGTCATGGAGGACTTCCGCGCCGGCCGTCTCCAGATTCTGATCGCCACCAACGTCGCCTCGCGCGGCCTCGACATCCCCGATGTCCATCACGTGATCAACTTCGACCTGCCCCAGAACGTCGAGGAGTACATCCACCGTGTCGGGCGCACCGGGCGCGCCGGTGTCGAAGGCAGCGCAATCTCCTTCGTCGCCGAATGGGATCTTGAAATGTTCGAACAGATCGCCAAGACCGTCGGCGACGACCTCGTGCGTGACGAACTGGACCTCTACGGCGTCGAGGCGGACTAGACGGCTCGCTCCACACAGCCGAGAAATTTAGAAGTGCGAACGGCTCTGGTTCGTACAGCGTTGCCATCCCCAGATAGGCGCGGGCCCGGCCCTCGGAACCCATCGGAAAAACCCCCATACCGGCCTCTCCCGCGTCCGCCGACGATGAATATGGCGGCAGGTTCGCGGCTGGGCACATCGCTTGGACGAGACCCGTCGGATTGGACAGGAGCGGGTGCCATGGAGCCCCAGCAGGACTTTGCGGCGCTCAGGGACCGTATTGAAACCCACAACGATCTGGCGGAGAAGTACGCGATCCAGGTATCGCACCTCCGCGCTGGCATCGCCCTGGAAGCCGACGCCTGGGAGGCGCTCCTCACCCACCTCTTCGGGCACTGCCTAGTTGAGATGGACGGCGCCGAAGAGTTCGACAACGAGACCCTTCGAAGCCATCATCGACTTCGGCTTTCAGTGCATGGGCGTGGGCGCCGTCGTCGCCATGAACGGCCTGGCGCAGGAAGACATCGTGATCTAGCTGCGTCTCGCCGCACTCTCCTCGACCAAGTCAGCAGCCCAGTTCACGGCGTAGGTCTTGTCATAAATTGACACCCAACGCCGCGCGTGCGACGGTGCCCAAACGATGAAATTGCCTGCGCCCTCCGCCAACAGCGCGATGCGCTCCATGGGCATGCCCCGGGCCCGCTGAACGGCTGCGTCCGTCGGCTGGGCCCCGCACTGAATCCCGTCCTACTGCTCCGCGCCCGCCTCTTCAACAACAGCGACAGCACTTGGTTCGCCGTTCAGCGAAGTCCCCACCGGGCCGCACAAACCGCCGGAAAGCTCGAAAGCCATGACCTACGCTACCTCCCTCGTCTGTCGCGAATGCGGCCACGAGACGGAGCTTGAGCCGCTCAACGCCTGCGACTTCTGCTTCGGCCCGCTCGAAGTCGCCTACGACTACGACCGCATGCGCGGCAACGTCACCCGCGAGAGCATCCAGAACGGCCCCCGCTCGATCTGGCGCTACATCGACTTGCTGCCCGTCGACCCCGACTTCGCCGTCGACCTCGGCGTCGGCAACACCCCCCTGCTCAGGGCCAACAACCTGGCCGAGCGCCTGGGTATGCGCGAGCTGTACATCAAGAACGACACCACCAACCCCACCTGGTCCTTCAAGGACCGCGTCGTCGCCGTGGCCAGCTCCCGCGCGCGCATGTTTGGCTTCGACACCCTGGCCTGCGCCTCCACCGGCAACCTCGCCAACTCCGTCGCCGCCCACGCGGCGCGCGCCGGCATGCGCTCCGTCGTCTTCATTCCCCACGACCTTGAGGTGGGCAAGGTGCTGGGCTCCGCCGTCTACAACCCCACCATCGTCTCCGTCAACGGCTCCTACGACGACGTCAACCGCCTCTGCTCCGAGCTGGCCGACAGCCGTCAGTGGGCCTTCGTCAACATCAACGTACGCCCCTACTACGGCGAAGGATCCCGCACCCTGGGCTTCGAGACTGTCGAACAGCTTGGCTGGCGCGCGCCCGAGCAGTGCGTCGTGCCGATGGCCAGCGGCGCGCTCTTCACCAAGATCCACAAAGGCATGAAGGAGTTCATGCAGCTCGGCCTGATCGACGAGGCCCCCGTCAAGATGATCGGCGCCCAGGCGGCCGGCTGCTCCCCCATCACCACCGCCTTCCAGAACGACACGATGAACATCCGCCCCGTCAAGCCGAACACCATCGCCAAGAGCCTCGCCATCGGCAACCCCGCCGACGGCTACTACGCGCTCAAGACCATGGAGGAGACCGGCGGCGGCGCGACCTCTTGCACCGACGACCAGGTGATCGAAAACATCAAGCTGCTCGCCGAGACGGAGGGCGTCTTCGCCGAGACCGCCGGCGGCGTCACCCTCGCCGGCTTGCGCCTCGCCCTCGACGATGGCCAGATTGACCCCGACAAATCGACGGTCATCTACATCACCGGCGGCGGCCTCAAGACTGCCGACACCATCGCCGACTACATCACCAAGCCGATCCCCGTCGAGGGCTCTCTGCAGTCGTTCGAGGAGGCCTTCGCGGCCGCCGGCAAGTCCTAGCGAGCAAGCTGGGCTGTTGGGACGGACAGGCCGCGGCCGCATACGTGCGGCTTCGCGCCCATCCACATCGAGTAGCCTGCGCCCCGCGACGGAGATCACGACGGTGCCGGTGTCACGAGCGCGTGAATTAAGGAAAAACGACATGGCCACCAAACGGGTTCGGTTCACCTTCGAGGGCGACGCCGTCAGCGAACCGCTCGTCTACAGCCTCGGCCACGAATTCCAGATCGTGACAGACATCCGCATGGCCGACGTCGAAGACGGCTTCGGCTGGGTCATGCTCCAGCTCGAAGGCGACGCCGACGAAATCGACAAGGGCATCGCCTGGATGGAATCCAAAGGCGTCCGCGTCGACCCCGTTACCGGCGACGTCGTCGAGGGCTAGCTCACTCGATTCGGCTCGCCAGGTCGCTGACGACATCGACCACGCGCGGCCAAATCTGCGCTGGATCCTCTTCGAACTCGAAATACGTCACCGCGATGTTGCCCGCCACGAAGCTGGTCTTCCCGGCCCCGCACACATCGGAGACCGCCGGCCCGTCCGCCCCGACGTCCCACTGGCGGGCCAGAGCCTCCGGGCTCGAATAGGTGAATGCGTAGACCGTGATGCTATTGGGCAGATCAGGCCGCGCAGGGTCCGCGATCATCGTGTTCAGCCCGAATCCGGCGTCCCGGCCACTGTCTTCCCGGGCCCGTACAGGCAATGCGGTTGTCGCCGTGTCCGCCCCAGCGCAGGTCCGAGACATCGATCGCTTCCGCGAGGTCGAGTAGCGTCCAAGGCTCCGTCGACTGCTGACTCCCGAGGCTCACCAACACGCTCAAGATCAGGTCGCCGGCGCGCGTTCGATCCGGGATCTCTAGCATCATGTTTCCGCGCCGCGTATCGAGAGACTCCGAGTCGAAGCACGAATCGAGTGGCGCCGCCGTGCCGTCCGGCTCCCACCGCCACGCTGCAGCGGCGGAGGTGGCGGTGGGATACTCAATCACCCAGAACTCGCCCGTCGCGCTCTCGGGGAAGATCTGCCAGCCCGTGATCGTCGCGTCGCCGCCCTGGCACGGATGCGGCGAATCGATCGCCGCCGGCCGCCCGCGCACCAGGAACACGCCGCCCAGTAACTCCTGCGTTCGAAATACGCGATCGGTTGGATCCTCTGCCCCGGGATCCGCCACCTGGACGGCCTTGCCGCCCAACGACTCCAGCACGAACAACAACGGAATCCAGGCGCCGTTCCTCGCCGATCCTGGCGGCACGATCACCACGATGTTCCCTGCCGAGCGGGCCGTCCCACGGAATCCCTCGTCGCAGGGTCCGGAGTGAGTGCCCCCGTCCGGATCGACCGTCCACTGAGCCGCGAGCCCTTCGGGGCTTGGATAGACGAGGACGAGCAACTCGAGTGCAGTGCCGTTCCGGCGTTGACGCTCGGACGCCGCGATTCGCGCGCTTCTGCCGAAAGACGCCGACGGGAGCTCGGGCTCCTCCAACTCCCCGTTGTCGAGATCCCGCGAGACGTAGCATGATCTGAGGCCGTCTTCCGCCTCCGACCAAAACAGCCCCGCCGATTCGACCGCAAGCTGCAAGTCCTCCAGCGTCGCCGGCTGCGCTGCCCCTTGTTCTTTGAGATCGCCCGTCGCGACGGCGCGGCCCGTTCCCGTGCCGGGCTCGGCCTGGGACTCGCGGGACTGCTCGCTCGGCGTTGGCTCGCTGGGATCCGGTGGAGGCTCGTCGCCACCGCAAGCCGCTGCCAGCCATAAGATCGCCAGTCCCGCGGCAACCCAGCCCCACATCGCTCTGCTTCGCATCATCCGCTGTCTCGACTCCTCACGCCAAACTAGACGCCGCCTATCTCGCATGAGTTGCACCGCGTAGCGTGGCCCGTCGCAGTTGACTCGGTTCGGCGTGACGGCGGGCCCACCAGGCAGGGTTACCACCCAGCCTCGACCTGCGGCATAATGCCCCGCGACCAGGCACGACGCCACACCAAAACGGAGGACCTCATGCCGCAGCCCTTCAAGGTCGAATTCCCGCCCGACGCCATTGCCGATCTGCGTCGACGTCTCAACGACACCCGCTGGCCGCCCGAGGTCGCCGACTCCGGCTGGGACTACGGCACCAACCTCGCCTACTTGCAGGAGCTCTGCGCCTATTGGGCCGACGGCTTCGACTTCCAGGCCCAGGCCGACTACCTCAATGCCATGCCCCAGTTCACGACCGAAGTCGACGGCTTCGGCATGCACTACGTCCTCAAGGAGGGCAACGGACCCAACCCCCTGCCGCTCGTCTTCAGTCACGGCTGGCCCGGCACCTTCTACGAGGTCCACAAGATCCTCGACCTGCTGACCGACCCCGCAGCGCACGGCGGCGACGCCGCCGACTCCTTCACCGTCGTCGCCCCCTCCCTCCCCGGCTACGGCTACGCGCAGATCCCCATTGAGCCCGGCTACGGCCAGGCCCGCACCGCCGAGCTCTTCGACGGCCTCATGCAGCAGCTCGGCTTCGATCGCTACGGCGCCCAGGGCGGCGACTGGGGAGCGATCGTCACCGCTCAGATCACCTCTAAATTTCCCGAGCGCGTCATCGGTGGCCAGATGAACATGCCTGCCGTGCGTCCGGTCGGCGACAGCTCGCCCCAGAACGACGAAGAGAAAGCCTACCTCGCCAGCGCCGCCCAGTGGCAGAACGCCGAAGCCGGCTACCAAAGAATCCAGGGTACCAAGCCCCAGACCCTTGCCTACGGCCTGACCGACTCTCCCGCCGGCCTGGCCGGCTGGATCACCGAAAAGTGGCGCTCCTGGTCCGACTGCGACGGCGAGATCGAAAAACGCTTTACGAAGGACGAGATCCTGACCAACATCTCGATCTACTGGTTCACCGGCACGATCAACTCCAGCACCCGCTATTACCAGGAAGCCTTCAGCAACCCCGCCCTCAATCGTTTCACGGAATGGATTGAGACCCCCTGCGGCTTCTCCGTCTTCCCTGAGGAAATCATCAGCGCGCCGCGCTCCTGGATCGAACGTGGTTGCAATGTCCAACAGTGGTCGGAGCACGACCGCGGCGGCCACTTCGCCGCCATGGAAGAGCCCGAACTGCTGGCCCAGGACGTCCGCGACTTCTTCCGCCCGCTTCGCTAGCCCGCGACCAGCGAATCAGGGCGGGGGCTGGCTCCACGTCGCGGGTGCGGACACCCGCACCCAGACGCCGTCTCCGTAGCGCAGCGTCGATGCGGTGTTGACGGAGCTCGGCGACGACGGATCACGACGCCGCCTTCCACCGTGACAACGGTCGCCGTGATCGTGGCCTCGCCGGCTTCGGCGCTGCTGAAGGTTGCACTGACGCGGCCATCGGTGTCGGTCTCCAGCACATCGGCCGTCACCGTCGCGGTGGCGAACTGCTCGCCGAATTGAACCTGAACCGCGGGTACCGGCACGCCGGCTTCGTCACTCACCGTCGCCGCAATCGCGATCTTGCGGTCCAGCAACACGGTCGTCTGCTCCGGCTCCACCGTGATCGTGCTCCCCCCAGCGTCGCCGCCTTCCAGGGCGGCGCGCCCTCCCCGTCGTAGGTCTTGTCCGATTCCCAGTAGCGCAGCGCCAGCGTGACGAAGGCGTACTCGGCCTCGCTGTACGGCTGATCGCTGATCACGAGCGTGCCGATCCGGAAGTCCTTTGGCGACGTCGCCGGCGACGGCACCCGCGGCCCCTCAATCGCGATCACGTCATCAGCGCTGATATCAGTCACCGTCGTGGCCGTGACGGCGTTCTGGTCGTTCGGATCGATCGAGCCGCTCAGAACCTGCACCACGCCCACCGCGGACGGCGGCAAGAATCCCGCCAGGTACAGCGCGGACTCAGAGAACGTCGCGTTGAACGAGCCCGGACGCGAGACGATGCGGAACGTGCCGTCGCCGTTCGCGACCAGATCGACGAACGCCCGCGGCGCCGAGTCCAGTGAAACGAAGCCCCCGCCCCCCTCGAGCAGCGGGTTATCCATGATCCCGTTCACCGTCGTGAACTGCGAGAAATGCCCCGCCCCATCCAGCCAAGCGTCGACGCCGGCCGCGCCGCCCAATGGTGCATCACCTCATGCGAGAGCGGCGCCCCGTCGATCTGGTTCGACCAGATAATCCCCTCCAGCTTGCCGTCGGAGAACGTATTGAATGACGCCCCGCCCAGCACGAACGGGCCGCCATTGTTGTTGAACGTCTGTGAGCCGATCCCTTCGACATCGTTCTGGGTGCTGACGAAGGACGCCAAGCAGCCACAGTCGGGAACGTCTTCCAGCACGTCGATGCTCTGCAACGTGACGAAGTCAAAGATGTCGCCGAACTCCTCAATCAGGATCTGGCAGCCTTCGCATACGTCGACCGCCCCGCGCGCGTCGACGACTGGGTAATTCGGGTAGATCGTGCCGTCGTCCACCCAGAACGCGGCGTGGGTCGTCGCCGTAAGCCCCGCTCCCAGTGTCTGCGTCGGGAACCTTCCCCGTTGCGCGGCGTCCACCACGGCGAGCCCGCCGATCACGTTGATCCGGACCCCCGTCGCCAGTCCCTCGAAGAAGAAGAGCTCCGCGTCGAGTTGTTGATGCGTGCCGCCGTCGTATGTCAGCGCCCCGCTGGCCGTGACGAGCCGCAAGTAGACGCCGTCGCCTGCCGTCGGGTCGCCACTGGAACCGTCGTCGAAGAACTGCACCAGTCCGTCCGCCAGATTCGCCAACGACGCGGGAATGTTCGGCGCATTGGCATCCGCGTCCAGCACCCCCGCCGCCGTAATCTAGACCGTCTCGAACGTGCCCCCGCTGAGCGAGACCGTGAGCAATGAGCTGTTCACCCCGTCGTTGAAGATTGCGGACGGTTCCCACTTCCCGTTCGTAATCTCGCCGGAGAGCTGAGTCAGCCCCGGTCCGCTCTCAGCCCGGCCCGAAAGCGCTGGCGTTGTCAGCGCCGACTGAGCCTCGGTCGATCGTCCAACGGCGTCCCCGCCCCACAACCACCAGCCCCCCCCCCGGCCAACGATCCGATCAGTGTCAGCATCAACAGCCAGTGGCTCCGGAATTGGCCAAACCGGTAGAGCGACATCAGGCAGCCTCCGCGGATCGCTGCCCGCTGCGGCGCGTTCCGACAGTCTCGTGACCGCGCACCCTAGCCGCCAGCGCTCCACCGTTGTTCCGACAGGCTCAGGACTGGGCTTTCCACCTGCCGCACGTGTCGCGCGGTCGGGTATACGGTCGGAGTCCGGGCTGGCTGTGCGCGATGGATTGAGTGGTCTGGGGGTGGCCTGCGGACTTAGCTGCCGCTTGGGCTGGCCTCGGGCAACTCGAACGCCGCCTGCCCTATCAGCGACGCAACCACGATGCGGCGGTTCGAGTAGTTGTGTGCCTCGTCGTCGAACGAACCCTCGCAGGTGATCAGGGTCAGGATTGAGTCCTGGCTCGGCTGCAAGAAGCGGACCGCGTCGGCGTCATTCCATCGTACCGAAAGCGTCTCCGTGACCTCATAGATGTAGTGCAGCCCGGCGGCGCTGTCGCGGATGATCATGACATCGCCCGCGACCGTTTGGGGCAAGGACCAGCAGACGCCCGTCCCGAGATTGTCATCGATGTCGCTGAAGTCGCGGTGTCCATCCAGCAGCACGTTGCCCGGCTGCCCCGGCTGCGGACCGTTCTCCCACCAGCCGATCACGTCGGGATTATCCGGCGCGCCGAACGCGTTGCCGCGCGCTAACCCCACTTTGACCAAGCTGGCCCGAATCCGCGCCGAGGGAATCAGGAGCTCCCAGTCCGTACTGCGCGACGCGCCACTGCTCGGCACGATGCCCGGACCCGCCAGGATGGCACCCGCGCGCCCGTCTCCGCCGTGGATGAGATCGTCTTCGTCGAACTCCGGCAGGTCCACCTCCCGTAGCCTCGGCTCCGCCTGTTCGGCGATCGCGACTACCGTCTCATCGCTCTCTTCCGCCTCGGCGTCCGTGGCCTGCTCGGCCGCCGTTTCTTCGACGACCTGCGCCTCCGCTTCCTCCTCCTCCTCCACCTCCTCCTCCTCCTCCTCCTCCACAGTGGTCACCGCAGCCTGATCGTCAGCCGCCGCCTGGCTGCCCGGCGTTGTCGGTTGCACGATCGTGGCCGGCTCGATGAAGTCTTCCTCCGTCGCTGCGGAGACGGCCAGGAACGTTACGAGAAACACGACGCCGGCCGTCGTCCCGGTTCCCAGGAACCAGAGGTTGCGCCGCAACAAGGAGCGAATTGTGACCACGATGGCGAGCGCCCTCAACCCAATCATCCGCACTTCTGACGACGACCTCTCAGCCACCGCGGGGGCTCGCGCCCGGCACCGAGTTCACGGTAGCCCCGTCCTCGGCCGGCGGCCACCCAGGAAAACCCGCACAGCCTCCGGCGACGGCCAATGTTCGACCGGCTGTCACAGGCTTAACGCCGTTCGCGACGGATTGGTTGCAGCGCGCGGCGGCCACCGCCCGCGTTTTAGGTCAGACGTGGATCAGCTCGATCAGGCCACGGGGCCGGCAGGCCCCGTAGGGGGCCCCGGAGGATGGGCAGCGCGGGGTGGACGGCGCGGGCAAGCCCGCCCAGAGTCCTCCGCGCTGTGAACGATTCCGCTCAGTGTGCTCCGCTAGCGGCCGCGCTGCACGCTGCCGGCACGTTCCTGAATCGCCAGCAGGCTCTTCTCCAGCGATGCCAGATCCCGCGTCGAGCGGCCCTTGAGCACGGAACGAATGAACGCCTGTTCCTCAGTGCGCAGCTTTTGCGCCGTGCGCTTACCTGCAGCGGTCAGTGCCAGGTAGTGCGACCGCCGATCGGCGGAATTGGGATTCCGCTTGATCAGCGCTTCCCGCTCGAGCGCTCGCAGCAGCGGCGAGATCGCATTGGGGCTGCGTCCGGTTACATCGGACACGTCCGACGGCGTCATCGGCTGCTTGGCTTCGGCCAGCGCCGCCAGGATCGTGTAGCGAGCTCCGTTACTCCCCACGGCCGCCAGCCATCGCTCATGCGCCCTATCCACCGCCGAAAACGTCCGATACAGCCGCTCATAGACAGCTTGAGACTGTGTGGCTGCCATCCCGCTAAGTCCTTCCTTCACGCGAACCCTGGCCCGCGAGATCCCTTGTCATCCTATCCGCCAGCAGTCCGGCGCTGCGTCCTCACAGCGCCGCGGCACGCTTCAGGTCATCCCGGCTGGGGCCCCGATGGGAATCCCCAATAGTATCAACGATTCCAGGAAATCGATCTCCCCCAATCAGACACATCCCGGATGTTCTGACTCGGCTTGAAACATCCCCGATGTGGAGGGCCGCTCTCTCGCGTCTTGCGGCGCGAACCGCCCCGGTTCCCATCCTAGGCAGGGCCCCATCTCCCCGTCGCCACAGATACTGGGGGCCTGATCTGATGATTTTCCGTGACTGATTACGCAGAGATACTTGATACGTCCCTTGTTCTTGGCTGCATGAAGCTGGTTACAACTTTTCGGATCTCGCGTCTTTCTCCCGATTCCCGTTCGATGCTTCACGAAGCGCTCTCCAAGCGCGAAGATGGCAGCGATGTCCGCTCCTGCTCTGCCCACCCCTCTGCGCGTGCTCGCTGTCCTCGCCGACGGTCCCCTGCTCGTCGCTCTGCGCACCGCCCTGACGAAACTGACCGATGCGAAGAACCCCCTGAGCTTCGTCGCGGAAACTGCTGACCCGGCGACCGCGATCGCTCAAGCACGACAGTTGCGGCCCGATCTCGCCTTGATCGACATCCCGATCGGCGGACTTGAGACCACCCGGGGCATCCGCCGGCAGAGCCCCGAGACCCGCATCGTTTTCCTGACCGCACCGTGATTGGCCCCGACCAGGCCACTTCCGGCCTCGCGCACGCCTACATCTTTCGCGACAGCCCACCCGCGGTCATTGCGGCAGGCATCGCTAACCTCATCCGCGGTGACTCGGTCGGTCACGATGATCTGGCTTTGGCCCACCCGGCTGGCGAGAAGCCGCCGCCGCTCGATCTGCCCTTACGCGACCCCTTGGCAGCCACACGAGTCGAACCTTTGACGGAACGTCAGCCAGACCGGCTGGGGCAGACCTCGGTCGCCCCGGAAGAGCGTTCGGTTTTCTTCCGTTCGTCCGGTTGGCGCATGTCGCTGCACACGCTTCTTCAGCCCACAATCGCCGCGGCGGTTGGCCTGGCCCTGCTGATTGCGGCGTTGCTGGGCGCTGGCGGCGCTGCCTTGGGCGCAACCGGGTTCGCCCTTGCGATGCTGGCCGCCGGCGCCACCTTCAACCAAGACCCGCTTGTGCGGCGCTTCCTGCCGCCGCTTGCGGTAGCCTTCTTCGCGATCGTCGCCCTGACCTGGGGCGCGACGGCCGATCGCTCGTTCGCCACCGATGGGCTCGTTCCGGCGCTGATCGTGCTCGCGGGACTTGGCGCGCTCTGGTATCGCGCCGAGCGCACCTCCCGACCCGTGCCCGCGCTGGCGACGCCGCCAGAGGCGAGTCTCAGCGACGTCGGCACGCCAACGCCCTGATCCTCTCGCTCCGCTGCGGCATTTCTGCCTCAACGGGCCGCTCGACGCGCCTCCCGCCTCGCCGCCCGCTCCGCCACCACCAGCACCGCTCGCTCCGGCGTCGATGGCCGTCCCCGCGACACGTAGCCGTTGTCCGCCACCAGGAAGCGCCACGGCTGCCCCGCCGCTTCCGGACCTGCCCCCTCCACACCGACGCGCGTCATCACGGCGGCAGACTCCTGCGCCCCCAACCCGCCCTCCAAGATCCGCAGCCGCCCCGTGCTGAGGTGCCCTCCGTCATAGCGAAGGTCCACGCCCAGTGCCCGCGTCAGCAGCCCCGGCCCGCGGGTCGATCCGCGCGAATCAAACTCCAGCCCCTCCAGCGGCTCAAGTGCGCGCAGCAGCACGCAAAACGGCTCGCCAGCACCCCGCGTGACGGCGTTCAGCATGTAATGGATCCCGTAGGTCAGGTAGACCAAGGCGCGCCCCGGCGGCCCGAACAGCGACTGAATCCGCGGTGTCTCGCCCCGATGCCCGTGGCAGGCTCGATCGTCGAAGCCGCCGTAGGCCTCCGTCTCAACGATCCGCCCCCGGCGCAGCGACCCGCGAGAGCCGTCCCCAACCCGCAAGGCCACCTCGCAGCCCAGCAACTCACGCGCCACGACCACGGCGTCGCGCTCGAAAAAGTGGGTCGGCAGTGCTGGCGGCATTGATCAGCCCCTCATCACGCCAGCAACACAATGCCGGACACCGCCAGCCCGGTTCCGCCCAGCACCCAGCGCGTGATCGGTTCGCCCAAGAAGACCGCCCCCAGCATCAGCCCGAAGACCGGTGACATCCCAGAGAGCACCGCCGTCTTGCCCGCGCCCGCCTCCTGCACCGCGAAAATGAACAGCAAGCTGCCCACGCCCGTCCCGATCAGCCCCGCCAGCGACAAGACCAGCAGCGACCGACGCGGCACCGCGCGTCGACGCAACGTCGTTCGCGACTGGCTCATCGTCACCACGATCAGGAACCCTCCAGCGGCCGGGATGCGCAGCGCCCCCACCGAGATCGGTCCGGATCCGTCCGCCGCATCCCGCAGCCAGACCGTCGCGATCGCCCAGGCCAGCGCTGCCACGGCGACGGCCGCGAAGCCCAACACGAACGGTCGCCGCCCCCTCTTCCTGGCCAGCGGCCGCTGGACGGCCGCGCCGCTCCCGCCAGCGACTGGCGTCGAGCTGTCCCGACCGCCGTCTCCGCTCGGCACCTCGCTGGCCCCCTGGTCGGCGGCCCCGCCGCCTCCCTCGCCGGCGCCCGTTTCCACTCCCCGTCCGAAGTACGCCACCACATAGACCCCCAGCAGCACCAGCGCCGAACCCACCACGGTCAGCACACCCACCTCTTCGCCCAGCAGCGCAGCCGAGAGCGCGAAGCTGAACACCGTGAACAAACCCACGCTGATGGTGAAGGCGCGGTTCATCCCCAGCAGCACGATGCTGGTCACGTAGAGCGTGTCGCCGATCGCAAGCCCGATCACCGCCGACAGCACAAGCTGCACCATCACCCAGGTGCTCATCCCCCCGATCTCGCCGTTCTCGCCGCTTGCGAAGAGCAAGATCACGAAGAAGATCGCGGCCCAAAAGGCCCGGATTGCCGAGATCGAGAGGGCGTCCACGCGCGACGTCTGCGACCCCATCATCGCCGCCGTCAGCGCCCAAACCGCGGCGGAGGCAATCGCCGCGGCAACTCCCATCAGTCGCTGTCCGCGTCCGCTTCCAAGCGCCGCGCCTGCACGACGGTCATCGGGTCCGTCTCGCCCGGGTTGGGTGAGATATCGATCGCCTGAGGCGACGTGAAGCCGTCCGCGAAGTGGAAGTACGCTCCCACGATCTGAATGTGCGTCGCCTCGTCGGTGCCCAGCCAGAGCCGGATCGCCTTCGTCGGGAAGCAGCGGTTCGAAAACGACACCATGCAGATCCCGCCCGGCTTCAGTACCCGTGAGATCTCCTGGAAGACCGGCACAGGCCGCTGCAGATACTGCACGCTGACCGCGACCGTGATCGCATCGAACGACGCCGCCTCGTAGGGCAATATCGGATCGGCGTTGAGGTCGTGGACGACGTAGTCATCCAGTCGCGGGTTCGCCGCCAGCTCCTCTGCGTTCATCCCCAGCCCGCTCACACGGCCCGATTCCATCCCCTCGGGATAGTGCGAGATCCACGAACTCATCAGATCCAGCCAGGCCCCGCCCTCCGGCAGCGACTTGCGATAGTGCAGGCCCAGCGCCTCGATCGCCTCATCGTCGACGTGCGTCACCAAACGCGCCTCGCTGTAAAAGAGCGCGTCGCCGCTCTCGTCGTCGCGCTTAAAGTGCGACCGCTCGAAGGGCGAACCCTCCGGGATCGCCTCGGTGATGCCGTCGTCCGCGTTCGAGTCGGCCGCGTTCGCGTCCGTCATAAGCTCGTCTTGCAACCTCGTCCCACTGTCGCGGCGCGATGGGCATCGTACCATCGGCCCCACGGTGACTAGTAGATCCGAGTCTCCGGCCGTGATCCGACCCGCCCTCCGAGCCCAGATCGATCCCACCCGCCTGCGCTACTACCGCACCACCCTGCGGCGCTGGTTCGATGCGCAAGGCCGCGACCTGCCCTGGCGGCGCACCCGTGACCCCTACCGCATCATGGTCTCCGAGATCATGCTGCATCAGACCCAGGTGCCGCGCGTTGCCGGCGTCTACCGCGAGTTCCTCGACCGCTTCCCCAGCCTGCAGGATGTCGCCGATGCCAGTCTCGACGAGGTCAAGGCGATCACCGACCCGCTCGGCTACAAGCGCCGCGGCGGCTACATCAAGCAGATCGCCGACGAAGTCGTCGAGTACCGCGCGGGCGAGTTCCCCAAGTCGGTCGAGGGACTGATGGAGTTGCCTGGCATCGGTCGCTACACCGCCGGCGCGATCATGACCTTCGCCCACGAAGAGCCCACCCCCATCCTCGACACGAACGTCGCGCGCGTGCTCGGCCGTTGGTTCGCGGGCGCCCTGCCGCCCAACGAGAGCGAGACCGCGCGTCGACATCGGCTCTGGGCCCTCGCCGACGCTCTCTTACCCCAGACCGCCAACGCCCGCCACAACGGCTGGACCATCAACCAGGCCTTAATGGATCTCGGCGCGCAGCTCTGCAGCGCGCGCTCGCCGTCCTGCGACGATTGCCCGCTCCGTCGACGCTGCCACCACGCACAGCCCGACCGCGCGCAGCGCGAACCCGAAATCGTGATCTTTGAATCAGCTCGCTAGAGAGACGGCCTGCTAGCCGTGTCCCTATCCGTGACCAGAGTCCACCAGCCGCAACAGCGGCCCCTCCGCGAAGATCCCCGCCGTCCCCTCGATCCCCAAGCGCTCATAGATGTAATGCGGGATGCCGATGTCGGCCAGGTAGAGGTCGCCGATCGCTGCCGCAGCGTCGCCTTGGAGCAGCCCGCTCTTGGGCAGCGCCAGTGTCACGGTCGTCGTCGCCACGACGCCGAAGTTGAAGACATCGCCCGTCGTCGCGTCGAAGCCTGTCGGTACGTCCAGCGAGATCACCGCCGGGGCTGCCCGATCCAGCACAGCTTCCACCAGCACCGCGGTGTCGCCCTGCAGCGGCCCCGTCACCCCATAGCCCACAAGCCCGTCCAAAACCGCGATCGCCTCATCCAGCAGCTGCGGGAAGCGGTCGTCGAAGTCCGGCGCTCCCGGCCACAGCGCTCGCAGCCCGTCTCGATGCAGAATGTGGTGTTGATGCGCTGCGGCCTCGCCCAGCGTCCCCGGCGGCCCCGTCAGCACGACCTCCACGTCGTAGCCCCAGTTGCGCAGATCGCGGGCTGCCACCAGCGCTCCGCCGCCGTTGTTGCCCTTGCCCGCCAGGATCAGCGCCGTCGCCGCCCGGTCGCTGCTGGCCATTGGCGGCGGCAAGGCATCGCGCGCCAACGTCGCCAGGGCACGACCGGCGTTCTCCATCATCTGCAAGAGACTGAGCTGCGCGTCCTCCGTCGCCAGGCGGTCCACCTCGCGCATCTGCTCCGTCGAGATCGACGGCAGATCATCGGCCAGTTGAAGGGGATAGAGCGTCAGGGCGTCGGAGTTCATAAGATCGAGTATGCGAGCGCAGGCGAGCCTCGTCTAGCAGGGACAGCCCTAACAGCCCCCCGCCGACTCCCCGCGCCTCGCCCGCTCTCGATCGCCTCCGCCTGGGTGCACCCGGAGCCAGCTCCATGCAACTCGTCATCGAAGAGCGACACGCCACCCGCGCCTCCCGCGACAACCTCTGGCGCGTCCTCGACGAGCTGTCCCTCTGGCCCGACTGGGACCCCTACATCGTCTCGTTACAACGCGCCGACGGCGTCGATCC
>CAUYZA010000029.1:0-16429 GCA_963577225.1 Dehalococcoidia bacterium
TCAGATATTTGGACGAGGAGCATCGCATATGGCTGCGACCGGCACGCTAGTCCGACATAACCGGGGGCCGCCGCCGGAAGCAACGCCGGCCGCCGGCTACGGCCCGTTTACGCACACTTGACTAGCCCTGTCAGGAACCCACCCTATACAGTTGCTGCCATGGCCCAGCAGTCGCTCCCCCTCGACGACAAGCCCTCGTACCGCGAGCTGAAGCGTCTCGTCACCGAGGCGGGATTGCTCGATCGTCAGCCGCGTTACTACTTCGTCAAGATCACATCGGTGCTGCTGTTGATCGGCGTCGCCATCGCGATGGTGCCGCTGATCGGCGACTCCTGGTGGCAGATGGCGACTGCGGTCTTCTTCGCGATCGTCGGTATCCAGACCGCGACGATCGCCCACGACGGCGGACATCGCCAGATCTTTAAGTCGTTGCGCCGTAATGACCTCGTCGCCTTGCTGATCACCTCGCCCTACCTCGGCTTCAATTACTCGTGGTGGATGGACCAGCACAACAAGCACCACGGCATGCCGAACCACGAGGACGACGACCCCAACATCAACCTCAACATCTGGGCCTTCACGCGCAAGCAACGCTTGCAGAAGTCTGGATTCTCCCTCTGGATGGCCAAGTACCAGGCGATCTTGATGATTCCGCTGCAGGCGTTGGGTGCGTTCTACAAAGTTGTCGAGAGCGCCCGCTTCGTGAAGAACCAGACGCTGCGCAATCCGCGTATGGAGCTTCTGATCTTCCCGGTCTACTTCGCCTGGTTCTTGCCGCTGATTTTCCTCTCCATGTCCACCGGCCAGGCCGTCGCGTTCTTCGTCGTCTACTTCCTCACGCTTGGGCTTGCGTTGGGCGCCCTGATCGCGCCCAACCACAAGGGCATGACGATGGTCGGCGACGGGCACAGCCTCGACTTCCTGCATTGGCAGGTGATGACGGCACGCAATGTCCGGGGCAACTTCCTGATCGACTGGTTCTATGGCGGCCTCAACTACCAAATCGAGCACCACCTCTTCCCCACCATGCCGCGCAACAACCTGAGCGACGCGATCGCGATCGTCAAACCGTATTGCGAGCGTCACAACATCCCGTACCACGACGCCGGCTTCTACGAGAGCTTCTCCGAGATCCTGAGCTCCATGCACGAGGCCAGCGCGCCGCTGCGTGAGCAAGCCGACGAGTCTCTGCTGCCCGACGCCGACGCCGGGGCGAGCCCCGCTTCCTGACGCGCTTCGGCCACCAATTCACTCAGTCCGCGACACGATCGATCTCGGGAAGCATGCCCGGAACGGGCGTCTTCTGCGGTCGGGCGCGCCCGACGAGTTGCAGCGCCGCTCGACCCACAATGATCGACGGCGCGCTGAGCGCCACCGGCCCGCCGCGTAAGAGCGACGGAATCACTGCCAGCACGGAGACCGAGACGGCGACCCAGAGAGCCAGCTGGACCCCCTCGATGATGGCGTCGGCGCCCCCTTCCGTTGCGCCGCCGCCGACGAAGTCTCCGGCGCGCGACGCGAATAGCGCCGCCGCCACGGCGAACCCCACCGCGTTGCCGATCGTGCGGGCGGTCGTTTGCGAGGCTGAGGCCGTGCCCAGCCGGTCCGGCGCCACCGCGCTCATGATCGAGGCGGTATTCGGTGTCGAGAAGATCGCCGTCCCGGTTCCCAGCAGGAACAGGCGCAGCCAGAGGCCCGGCACGCCCGTATCGGCGTCGATCGTGCTCAGCAGCAGCAGCGCGCTCGACACGATCACCAGGCCCAGCGTAGTCAGGAAACGGGCGCTGATGCGATCGGACAGCGAGCCCGAGATCGGCGCGATCAGCAGCATTGCGATCGGCATCGCCGCCATGATTCCGCCGGCCTCCAGGGTGGTGAAGCCCCGCGCCGCGACCAGGTAGAACGGCATCAGGATGATGCCGGACGAGAGCCCGAAGAACTGCAGTACGGCGGCGGCGAGGCCACCCGAGTAGGTCCGGGACCGGAACATCGCGAGATCGACCACCGGGCTGATCGAGCGCCGCTCGATCACAATGAAGACGACGAGCAATACCACCGTCGCCCCGAATAGCGCGACGATTGGTACGCTCGCCCAGCCCCAGGCGTCGCCGCGGTTCACGGCCAGCACGAGGCTGCTGATCAGGGCGAAGAGAACGAACGAGCCGGGAATATCCAGCCCCGTGGGTCGATATTCGGAGGCCGTGTCGCGCAACAGCCGCCAGCACAGAATCGATCCGACGAGGCCCAGCGGGATGCGCGTCCAGAAGATCGCGCGCCAGTCCAACACATCGACCAGCACCCCACCCAGCACAGGGCCGACGGCGACTCCCGCGCCCACCGACGCAACCATGATCCCCAGCCCGCGGCCGCGCTGCGCGGCCGGGAACGTCGCCGTGATGATCGCGGCGCCGTTCGCCAGCACCATCGACGAGCCGATCGCCTGCAAGACTCGGCCGCCCAACAGCTCAGGCAGTGACCCCGAAATGGCGGACGCGCCCGCCGCCGCCGTGAAGAGAAAGAACCCCACCACGTAGAGCAGTTTGCGCCCGTAGATGTCGCCCAGCCGCCCCATGATCAGCCCCAGCCCCGTCGAGACGAGGATGAAGATCAGCGTCACCCAGATCACGTTCTGGATGCTGGTGTCGAATTCGGTGGCCAGGGTGGGCAGCGCGATATTGATGATCGACGAGTCGATCGTGCCCAAGAAGATCCCGAGGCAGACCAGCGACAGCGCCACGTAGCGGTACGCCACGCCGCCGATTGGGGTGTCGTCGACGAGTGGCACCGCGCCCGGTCTGTTCTGCATTGCGGACCTGTTGTGTCTCAGAGTCTTCGCCCCTGCCCCGTCTCGGTCACGTCTCGCTCATCCACCGTGAGGCGCCGAATCGGGCTGCGCACGCAGCTTGTGGACGCACTGATCCAGGTTGTCGCAATCGCAGGCCGACAACGCCACCAGGCGGTCCCGCATCGCAGACGCGCGTTCGATCAGCGCTTCGAGCTCGGGCAGACGTTCGGCGGCGAGCGTTCTCCAGCGTTGCGACGCCGAGGCGTCGTCGGGAAAGCCGTTGAAGAGCCTCCCGACATCCTCCAGGCTCAGCCCCGCCGCGCGGCCGACCCGGATCAAGTCGAGCCGGTCGAAGACGCCACTTTCGTAGCGCCGACGTCCACTGACTCGCCCGGGCTCGGGCAATAGCCCGATGCTCTCGTAATAGCGCAGCGTCGAAGTGGGCACTCCCGCGCGCCGTGCCACCTCGCCGATCGCCATCCCAGCCGCATCTGTCGTTGCCATAGCGCACCAATCTTGACTTCAAGCTAGCTTGAAGTCGTACAAGGGGCATCGTAGGAGTGTGGGATGGCGCTGCTGGTCTTCGGTTCGCTCGCCGTCGCGGTCATGCTGCTGCTGTATGCACTGGAAGCGCGCAGCCCGCGCTACGTGCTGGGCTTCGCCCTCGCCTGCGCGGTGGCCGCCGCGTACGGCTTCGCCGCCGAGGCCTGGCCCTTCGCCGTGATCGAAACGATTTGGTCGTTGGTGGCGCTTCAGCGCTGGCGACAGCTGCTCCGTCCCGCCGCCATCGGTCCGAGCCTTCGAGGCGAGACGAACAGGAGCGACGACATGCCCGAGACCACGGAGCCAGCCAACGACGGAGGAGCGAGCGCAGCCATCGCCTGCAACATGGACGCCTTCACGTCCGAACAGCGAGAGCGCCACATGGCGCTGATCGAGCAGCACCTGCTCGCTGCGGATGAGACCACGGAACTGCCCGACGGCTACCAGCTCCGGTTCGAGAGCGGATCGCATCGCTACGCTGATCTCGCCGAGTGGATCAGCCTGGAGCGGCTCTGCTACCCCTGGATCCAGTTCGGCCTCGAAATCGAGGGCGAGACCGTCAAGCTCTCGCTTCGCGCCCCAGAAGCGGCGCGTCCTGTCCTGGCCGAAGAGTTCGCGCCCTTGCTGACAGCCTTGCGTTCCTAGCGGGCGTTCGGGGGCGCTTGTCGGTCAGCGACGTCGCAAGACGACGAAGCTGCGGCCGAGTGGAATCTTGGTCAGCGGGGTCTCGGCGAACGTCGAGATCCCGTCGGCGTCGCGGCCGTCCTCCGGGTGGACCGCCGCGATGCGAAAGGCGGCACTCTGATCGACCAGCGCCGTGAAGCCTTCGGGCGTGTGCGAGAGGTCGAATCCCCAGCTCAACTCCAGACGCTCGTCCAGTGCCGGATCGACGACGAACACCTTCGGCACCCCACTGTCGATCGCGGCGCGGACCTCGATGCCGTCGCGTTCGAGGCTCCACCCGTCGCCGACTTCGTTGGGCCCCTGTTGTTCCACGGTCGAGAGGTCGACCACGTACGGCGCGTTCGGCTGGAGCGAAGCGGCCGCCGACCGCAGGTGCGCGACCAGTACCTGCTCACTCGCCAGGACCCCAAGCGAGTTCATCGGGCAGTAAGCGGCAGCGAAGGGACCGTCCTCGAGGTCCGAAGAGAAGTCCGTCATATCGGTTTGGAGCGTGGCGACTTCGACTCCCGCGCTCGCCGCCGGCTCGCTCAGGAACGCGAGCATCTCGGAGCTCCAATCGAGCCCCGTCACCTGCCAGCCCTCTGCTGCCAGCCGCCGCCCGATCTGGCCCGTCCCGCAAGCCAGCTCCAGCACGCGCCCGCCTTCGGCCACGCCATGCGCCTGGAACAGTCGCTCATACCGCTCCGCCTCGTTGTCCCGATCCCAGCCGAAGAGGATGTCGTAATAGAGGGGCGAATCGTAGAGGCTCGGCCGCACCACCATCGAGGTAATCCTCCCCCGCCCAATTCGAACAACACGGTATCCTGCTCAGCAGCAGATCAGTACTGGAGGCCCTCGATGGTAGCGACCGACGACCGCGAAACCCTGATTGGTACCCGCCCCGTTCGACCGGATGGAGTCGCCAAAGTGACGGGCCGTGCAATCTACGGCGCCGATTACCGCACCACCGGGCTGCTCTACGGCCGCGTCAAGCGCAGCCCGCACGCCCACGCCCGGATCAAATCGATCGACACCTCCAAGGCGGCGGCGCTGCCCGGAGTCAAGGCGGTCATCACCGCGGCCGATTTCCCCGACTTTGGCGATCGCACGCACCAGACCTACCGCGGTGTTGAGCCGCTGAGCTGGCTCACCGACCGCATCATCGCCCGCGAAACGGTCCTCCACCGCGGCCACGCGGTCGCCGCGGTCGCCGCCACCGACCTCCACATCGCCGAGGACGCGATGGAGCTGATCGAGGTGGAGTACGACGTTCTGCAGCCGGTGCTCAGCGTGCGACAGGCACTGGATCCGGACGCGCCGCTACTCTTCGACCCGGACTCTGTTGGGGGTGTTGATGGCTTGTTCGACAAGGTGGACGGGCGCGGCAGCAACATCGCGCGCCACACGGTGCTTGATTTGGGCGACGTTGCCGTCGGCTTCGAGAAAGCGGAGATCGTGATCGAGCGCGAGTTCGAAACCGGGTCCGCGCACCAGGGCTACATCGAGCCGCCCAACGGCAGCGCCTTCTGGGCCGAGGACGGCAAGCTGACCGTCTGGTGCAGCTCGCAGGGCCACTTCGGCATTCGCCAAGCGCTGAGCGACATTCTCGAACTCGCGCTGTCCGACGTTCGGGTCATCCCGCTGGAAATCGGCGGCGGCTTCGGCGGCAAGACCGTTCCTTACGTGGAGCCGCTCGCGGCCATGCTTTCGAAGCACTCCCGACGGCCGGTCAAGATCACCATGTCACGCACCGAGACCTTCGAGGCGGCAGGGCCGACCTCGTCCACGGTTTGTCGCGTCAAGATCGGCGCGATGCAGGACGGCACGCTCGTCGCGGCAGAGGCGCACCTCCAGTTCGAGGCCGGCGCCTTCCCCGGTTCGCCCGTCACGGCCGGCGCGATGTGCGCGTTCTCGCCCTACGACATCGCCAACGCCTACGTCGTCGCCGACGACATTGTGGTCAACAAGCCCAAGGTCATGGCCTACCGCGCGCCGGGCGCGCCGGCGGCGGAGTTCGCCGTCGAATCCGTGATCGATGAGCTGGCACGCCAACTCGACGTCGACCCGATCGCACTGCGGCTGCAGAACGCAGCCAAGGAAGGCACCCGCCGTGTCGGCGGGGCCGCCAATCCGCTGATCGGCACCGTCGAAGTGCTGCAGGCGATCGAGGAAAGCCCCCAGTACCGCTCAGAGCTCAACGATCCCGGGACCGGCGCTAAGCGTGGCCGTGGCGTCGCCGCCGGCTTCTGGTTCAACGGAGGCGGCGAGTCCAGCGCGTACGCAATGCTCAACGCCGACGGGACGGTGCACCTCGCTACGGGCTCCGTCGACATCGGCGGGCAGCGCGCTTCTCTGGCGATGCAGTTTGCCGAGACGATGGGCATGGCTTACAAAGACGTCGATTCGCAGGTTGCCGACACGGAATCGATCGGCTTCACCGGTGTGACCGGCGGAAGCCGCACGACCTTTGCCACCGGCTGGGCAGTCCACGAGGCAGCGCTCGACATGCGACGGCAGCTGGAGGAGCGCGCCGCCAAGATCTGGGACGTCGACGCCAGCGAGGTCAGCTACCAGGAAGGCGGCGCCATGATCACTGGTCCCGCCGACTCCGGCGGCGAGCCACGCCAGCTCACGCTCAAGGAGCTGGCGTCCCGTCTGCAGTCGACCGGTGGCCTGATCCAGGGTCGCGCCGACACCAGCCCAACCACGGTTGGCCCTGCCTTGGCCGCGCACGTCGTCGACGTGGAGATCGACCCCGAGACGGGCAAGGTCGAGATTCTGCGCTACACCGCCGCCCAGGACGTGGGCACCGCCATTCATCCCGCCTACGTGGAGGGCCAGATTCAGGGCGGCGTCGTGCAGGGCATCGGCATGGCGCTGAACGAGGAGTACGTCTACGACATCGATGGCGAGATGCGCAACGCCAGCTTCCTGGATTACCGCATGCCGACTACGCTCGACGTGCCGGATATCGAGACGATCCTGGTGGAGGTACCCAACCCGGGCCACCCGTACGGCGTACGCGGCGTCGGCGAGGTGCCGATCGTGCCACCACTGGCCGCCGTGGCAAATGCGATCTACGATGCCCTCGGCCAGCGGATGCGCCGGCTTCCGGCTTCGCCCACGGCGATCCTGGAGGCGCTGCTCGACGACGAGGCTTAGCGGCCAGGCCGACTGAGCGTTCTACGGAAAATGCGAAGGATTTCACCTGGATGGTGGAGTCCTTCGCTTGGCGCGGATGAGAGCCCGCGCCTGAAGACCCTGGTTGTGGATGGGTGGGGGGTCCTTCGACCCATCCGCGACTATGCCAGCGGGATCGCAATCTCGGTTGCGGCACCCGTTACGATGAACATGGCGTCGCTTGGGTTGATCGCGAACTCCGTCCGCAGTCCGATCGGAAGCGCTGCGGTGCCGGACTGCCAGACCGTGCCGTCCCAGAACCAGAGGACATCGATGTCCGGGTTCGCGGCAATCAAGGCGGTCGAGGTTGTCGCGGAGTTGGTCCAACCGATCAGAGTGAGCCCGGAGCCGACGCTGATCGTTGACTCGATCGGGATGATCGTGAGCCAACCCTGCACGCCCGTGAACTGAGTGTGCAGCGCCACAACACCATCAACAGTGGCCGTATCGTTGTCGACGTTGAGCGCGCCCATCGCGGGATCGGGCTGGCCAGCGTCGAAGCCCGCGCCGATCGCGACGTTGTCTTCCGTGCCGGCGTCCCAGGCGATCAGCGGCAGCGTCACCCGGGTGGGCTGGCCGTCGGTCCAGAGCGCGAGCGAGTCGGCACCGATGGAGGTGTCGTTCGTGGCCACCAGCATCTGCGCCAGCGAGAGGAAGCTTCCGAGCGATGCCGTGAAGTCCACGCTGACCGTGTCGCCCACCGCAGGCGCCGCGCCCAGCGCGTTTACGGCCTTGGTCGAGTCGCCGATTTCGGCGATGCGTTCGAGCGACAGGTTTGCTGCGGTCGCCTCGGACCAGAACGCACCGGCTGCATCATGCACCAGGAAGGCGCCCGGGGTGACCACCATCGCGGGATTCGAGGCGTTCGTGACCGTGGCTCGGAAGGTCACGGCCGACGCCAGCGGCGTGATCGTCAGCCATCCTTGCACGCCCGTGAATTGGTCGTGCAGCGCCACAACACCACCAACAGTGGCGGTGCCGTTGTCGACGTTGAGGGCGCCCATCGCGGGATCGGGCTGACCTGCGTCGAAGCCGGCGGCGATAGCGGCATTGCCCACAGTGCCCGCATCCCAGGCGACGAGCGGGATCGTTGCTCGGGTCGGCTCGCCGTTGGTCCAGAGCGCCAGCGAGTTGACGCCGATGAACGCGTCGTTGGTGGCTACGAGCATCTGTGCCGTGGAGAGCAGGCTCCCGGGCGACGCACTGAAGTCCACACTGACCGTGTCCCCCGCGGCAGCGGCGGCACCGATCGCCGTCGCGGCCAACGTGCCGACGGCGTCGGTGGAGTCACCGATCTCGGCGATCCGTTCGAGCGACAGGTTCGCGGCCGTCGCTTCGGACCAGAACGCATCAGCGGTGTCGTGTACCAGGATCGCGCCGGGTGTCACCACCATCTTGGGGTTTGGAGGCGTTCGTCACCGTTACGCGAAACGTCACTTCTGCGGACTGTGCGGCAGTCGGTTCAGGCAGCAGAATGCCGGCCATTAAAACGGTGAGGATTGCGGCCGCGAGCAGGCCGCCTCTGGACAGGAGTCTCATGTCGATACCCTTCGCTAAAGTTCGTTGTTTCTAGATCCCCCGGACGAACTACGAAATTCTCGTGCGATCGGTTCTTCGTTTGGGATTCATGCGGGAGATGGTTCAGGCGGCTCCGCTGCGAAGACTCTCAGCGGCGTGCGCAAAACCGCCGCCGCGGACATGGGGAAGCGACTCCCCCGCCTCCGTCGAACGGCAGATCCAGCACGGCGTCGCTCTCGGCGTCGGTACGGCATTGCATAAGGAGCGCGTCCACGACGCCGCCCGCGTGCTGCGCAACGCCAGTCGCCTCGACGAAATGCATCCCGACATCGCTCCACCTGCCAGAGACCCAGGCGATCCTTGGTGGAGGGATCCCGATCCCAGGCGCCTCTAGGATGCGCTGAGGCGGCCTATGAACCGCCTCCCGACCTCGCCCATGCCGATTGCTGGAGGCTCGACGAGGCCTAGACCAGGCGGGACGACAGCGGCGAGTAGGCCGCGCGCATCCGCCGATTCATGCAGCCGGGCCGGTCGCCGGAGCTAAGCCGCGTTGTGCTGCGGTCCCGCCCGACGCCACCAGTCGTCGACGATGGCCACGACGGCTTCGGCCTGATCGATGTGGGCCGTCGAGCCGTTGGGGTGCTCCACCAACTCCGCGCGCTTCGCCAGCCGTCGGATGAAGGCGAATTCGTGGCGGTTGCCGGGTACCATACCCAGCCGCGAGGCCAGCAGCAGCACGGGCTGTTCGGCCCGCCAGAGCGACATGCAACGCGGCGCGTCGTCGATCAACTCCATCGCCGCCTGCAAGGACTCCGCCCACACCGCTGGTGACGTGGACTGTACGAGTCGCGCGACGAATTTCGCCACGAGCTCCGGCGCTGCTCCCGCGAACTGCGAGGCGCAAGACTGCGTCACCGCGAGTTCGATCGCTGCTGCCTGCTGTTCCGGGTCGAGCGTGTCGAAGACCGGCTCTGAACCGCCGAAGAGGCCGCGCAGCGACGGGTGCACGATCAGATTGTCCAGCACGAGCCCGGAAACCCGTTGCGGATGATCACGGGCGATCTGGAGCGCGACGAGCCCGCACAGCCGCCGGCCCCAGACGATGGTCCGCTGCGCCCCAACCGCCTCCAGCAATGCCGCGATGTCCGCTGCCAGCCGTCGTGGTTCGTAGGGCCCGTGCGGGTCGGAACCCCCGCTACCCCGCGGTGCCGGGAAGATCACGCGTCGGGTCTTGCTCAGCTCGCGTGCGAGGGCCTTGCTGGCCGGCGTCGCCAGCACCAGCGACGGCGACGTCGGATGGGCGGCGACGTAGCACACCGTCTCGGGGCCGCTGCCGCCAGCGTAGGCGCGCAGGCGCGTGCCGTCGTCGGCGATCGCCTCAAACAGCTCAAACGGCGGTCGATCGTGTTCTGCCTGCCCCATCGAACTCTCGTCTGCTGCCCGGACTCGACTGATTCAAGCCTGACACATCATTCGGAGCACGGAATGGGGTTTTACCTAATCGAGCGGGAGTAGACCCCCGACCTCCGCCGACGCTTCACTGGCTCCCCGCCGTGATCTGCACCAGGACACCGCCGGCCGCCTTGGGGTGCACGAAGACCTGGCCCTGAATCGGCTTGCCCTCGCCCGGGTCGCCGATCAACGGCACGCCCTTCGCGCGCAAGTCGGCGACGGTCGTCTCTACGTCGTCGACGCGCAGTGCCATCAGGTACATGCCGCCGCCGGTGCGTGCGACGTGTTTGCCGACCGGGCCCTCGTCGCTGGTCGGGCTCACCAGTTCGATGCAGTTATCCGCGAAGTCAAAGTAGGCGTTCTTGAAGCCCGCTCCGGGCGGCTCACCCTGCCGGCTCACGCTGGTGCCCAGAATCGCCTCGTACTGCGCGATCCCGGCATCCAGATCCGGCACCGAGATCACGACGTGGTCGACCGCCTCAAACATGATCCTGCTCCCTTCGCGGCCATCCGGCCGCAGATCGAACTACTTGCGCTCCTGGCGCAGCGACGCCAGCGTTGGCGTCCTCTCCCGATCCGACGGATCGTCCCAGCCCTTGAACACAGGCGGTCGCTTCTCCGCGAACGCCGCGCGCGACTCCATTAGGTCGCTCTTCGCTCCGTGATCACGCAGCCGGCTGGCCAAGGCGTCGAGATCGGGCCCGACCTCCGGCCGCATCGCCCGCATCATCCCCACGGTGTTCACCCGCGACGCCGGGGGCAGCGTCATCAGGTGGGCCGCCATCGTGCGCGCTTCCGGCATCAGCTCGTCTGCGTCGACCAGCCGGTTGAGGAAGCCCAATTGGTACAGCCGTTCAGCATCGAAACGGAAGGCGAAGGCCATCTCTGTCGCCACGGTGTGCGGCAGGTTACCCACGTGACCGTGATTAAAACCGCCGAGCAGCCAGCGTTTCGCCTCCGACATTTCGAAGATCGCCCCTCGCACAGCTACACGCAGGTCGGCGCGCTCCGCCAGCATGAACCCACCGCCCATGGCGTAGCCGTTGATCGCCGCGATCACAGGCTTGTCGATGCTGCCGTCGCCGTAGGGATCTTCCATCAGCCCCGGCGCGCCGGCCGAGCCCCGCTCCAACGACTCCTTCATGTCCTCGCCGGCGCAGAATGCGCGCCCCGTGCCGGTATAGATCGCGACTTCCAGATCGGCGTCGTCGCGGAACTCGGTCCAGGCCTCCGCCAGCGCGGCCCGCAATTCACTGCCCAGGGCGTTGAGCCGCTCGGGCCGGTTCATCCGGATCACCATTACCCCGTCGTCGCGTTCGATCTCAACGACTGCCATTGATTCCTTCTCCTGGAGTCTTTCGCGACGACCCAGAGCATACCGCCGCGCCTAGGTCGGTGGTCGCTGCCCGTGGAGGGCCCTTGTACCCTCTGCTGACGGAGCCTTGCCATGACGACAAGCGAACAATACGCCGACACCCTGATCCCAGCCCAGGCCGGCACGCCGCCGTCCGCCCTCAGCGGCGTCCGCGTGCTCGACTTCACTCGCGCCCAGCAGGGACCGTTCGCGACCTTGCTGCTGGCCGACATGGGCGCCGAGGTGATCAAGGTTGAACCGCCCGGCGGCGAGATGGGCCGGGCCAGCGGGCTCCAACCCGACGGCTTCTCCTCCTACTTCGAGGGCCACAACCGCGGCAAGCGCAGCATCACGCTCGACCTCAAGCGTCCCGGCGCGATCGAGGTCGTGCAGCGGTTGGTGCCCGCTTGCGACGTGGTCGTCGAGAACTTCCGCCCCGGCATCATGGAGCGACTCGGGATCGGGTACGAGGACTGCAAGCGGCTGCGCGAGGACATCATCTTCGCCTCCGCCTCCGCTTGGGGCCGGCAGGGCCCCTGGGCCTCGCGCGGCGGCTACGACCACGTGGCGCAGGCGCTGAGCGGCGTCATGTATGAGCAGGGGGAGGGACCGGGTGAAGAGCCGCAGGCGCTGATCGGCGGTTTCGCCGACCAGATCGGCGCGATGCTGCTGGCGTACGGCATCGTCTCGGCCCTGTTCGTGCGCGAGCGCGACGGCATCGGCCAGCACGTCGATGGCTCGCTGATCGGCGGCATGGTGGCCATGCAGTCGAAACAGATCATGGAGTACTTGCGCAGCGGCAAGCAGAGCGGCTTCCAGCGTCGACGCGCCGCCACCTACACCAACTACGTCTGCGCCGACGGCCAGCACGTCGCCATCGCCGCCATCGCGCAGGACATGTGGGAGCGCCTCTGCGACGCGATCGACGCCCCCCAACTCAAGCTCGACGAGCGGTTCGCCGAGCCCTTCGGTCGTGCCCGCCACAAGGATGAACTGGTCGAGGAACTGAGCGCCATCTTTCGTACTCGCCCCATGGCCGACTGGTTGCCGGCACTTGAGCAGAACGATGTGCCGCACGCCCCGGTTCTGGACTACGCCGGCATGAGCGAACATCCACAGTATTGGGCCAACGGCTACCTCGAAGAGATCGAGACGCCCCACCTGGGCAAGATGCGGGTGCCGGGACCACCGATCCGGATGAGCGCGACGCCGCCCCGCGTCCAGGGCTCCGGCCCCATCCTGGGCTTCCACACGGAGCAGATCCTGCAGTCGGTCGGCTACGGCTGGGACGAGATCGAGGCGCTCAAGGACAGCGGAGCGATCCGCACCGCATGAGCCCCACCCAAGCCGACCGCCGGCCGCCAGAGCAGCACTTCTACGACTCGCAACGCCTGCGCTTGGCCTATTGGGCCTGGGGTGACTCGGCCAACCCGCCGCTGATCTGCCTGCACGGCGGACGCGACCACTCCCGCAGCTGGGACCAAATCGCCGAGGCGCTGAGTGACCGCTACTACGTCGTCGCGCCCGACCTGCGGGGCCACGGCGACTCCGAGTGGTCCGTGGGCGGCGAGTACAGCACCTCGCAGAACGTCGTCGACTTCCTGACCCTGATCGCCCGGCTCAACGGCCCGGTGCGCGTGCTCTGCCACTCCTTCGGCGGGCACATCAGCTTCATCGCGGCGGGCGCCTACCCGGAGCGCTTCCACAGCATCATCGCCATCGAGGGCCGTCTGGCTGGGATGCCGGAAGTTCGTCGCTTCACGCCCGAGTGGCTGCGCGACTACGTCGACGCGCGCCGCGACCTCGAAACCCGCAATCCGCGCGTCTACCCCAACATCGACGCGGCCACGGCTCGCGTTTCCGAACAGAACCCCCGCCTCGACACCGCCACGGCCCGCCACATCGCCGAGCACGCCGTGCGCGCTGAGCAGTCGGACGCAGTGGAGGGCGGCGAAGGCTACGTTTGGAAGTTCGACAACTGGTCGCGCCCCGGCGTGCGCCAGGAAGAGGTCAGCCTGGACGAGGCGAAGGGCTTCTTCGCCCAGATCGATATGCCGGTGCTCTACATCGTGGGGGGCGAGTCCGGCGCCAAGCGGAACATGCAGGACGCCGTCCAGCATTTTCCCCATGCGCGCGCCCTTGTCGTGCCCGGGGCTGGGCATTGGGTACACCACGATGAGCCACAACTGGTAATCGAAACAGCGCGCGAGTTCTTCACCTAGCGCCTGGTCTTCGCAGGGTGCAGCGGGGTCAGTCGGAGCGGTTTGCCGTCGGCGCTGGGCGCGCCCCAGTGTCCGGACGGCATCTCACGCCGCACGCAGGGGAACGCCAGGTAGTGGATTCGCTTCAGTTCTTGCCGTCCGCGCGTCACTGTTTCCAGGATCAGCCCCACCGCGAAGCTGACGAAGGCACCCAGCATGATCGTGCTCGCCAGCACGGCGGTTGGGATGCGCGGGAGCAAGCCACTCTCGGCATACTCGATCAGCAAGGGCATTGCCAGCGCCATCGACGCCAGGGTCATCACCACGGCTACGCCGCCGAAGAACCGCAGCGGGTGTTCCTCGCGCAGCAGCGCCCCGATCGTGCGCAGGATGCGCCAGCCATCACGGAACGTGTGCAGTTTGGAGTCAGAGTCGGCGGGGCGGTCCGTGTACGACGTGGGCAACTCGGCGACCGGCATTCGCATCTCCAGCGCGTGCACCGTCAGTTCCGTTTCGATCTCGAACCCGCTCGATCGTGCCGGGAACGTCTTCACGAACCGACGCGAGAAGACCCGGTAGCCCGAGAGCATGTCCTCGAAGCGGCTGCCGAAGATGCGGCCGACGATCTCGGTCAGCAGGCTGTTGCCGAAGCGGTGCCCACGACGGTAGTCCTCCGCCGACGCGATCACGCGCCGGCCGTTGACCATGTCGAGGTTGTCCGCCACGAGCCGCTGGACCAGCGCCGGCGCCGCCGTCGGGTCATAGGTGTCATCACCGTCGACCAGGAGATAGACGTCCGCCTCGATGTCGGCGAACAGCCGTCGCACGGCGTTGCCCTTGCCGAGCAGCGGTTCCTCGACCACGAGGGCCCCGGCCTCCGACGCGATCGCCGTGGTGCCATCAGTCGACCCGTTGTCGCCGACCACCACCAAAGCCCCCGGCAGCGCCGACCGAAAGTCGGCCACGACCTTGGCGATCGTCGCCGCTTCGTTGTGGCATGGAATCAGCACCGCGACCTGCAACGTTTCGGCGTCGCTGGCGGCCTCGATCTGTTCCGCGAACGTGGGTTGTGCTGTCGTCACGATGTCACCTCCCAGAGCTGGATCCCGACCGCTTCGGGCACCGCGATCGGCGTCAGCCAAGCCGGCGCTTCGCCCCGCAACAGGCGCTCGCGCAGCGACGTCTCACCTGCGCTCGACGAGAAGAAGACAGCCTCCTTCTGTGACGGGCAGAGCAGCACGATGTCCACTTCTCGCCGCTCCACGATCGAGAGAGCGACGTCGTCGTCCGGCGTGGTCAGGGCATCGTAAGTGTCGAGAATCGTGGCGTCGTTGCGGTGATACGGACCGGTCAGCACCTTATGGTCTGTCCGATAAAGCAACTCTGAGCCGTAAAAGATCGACGTTAAGATCACGCGTGGCTCGTCGCCCAACCCATCCGGTCCATTCAGGTGTGCTGCGGCGGCCTGGAGATCGCAGCTCGCCGGAATCTGCGACTCGCGGGCCTGGGCCGGGTCGTGCGCGCCCAGCGTCGACAGGCCGAGTCCGAGAACCGGCAGGCCGGCCAGGAGGAACGAGGCGAGCCAGATCGCGCCGAACCCCCGCACGAGCTCGTTTGATCGGTGCTGGAGCCGGCGGTGGGCACGCAGCAGCACCAGGCTGACCCCGATCGCCAGCGGCACCTCCGCAAAGGGCGCGATCCGAACGTGCTGCAGCGTCAAGCCGAAGAAGACGGCCAGCAAGCCTGCCAGCCCCAGCCAGATCGCCCAGTCGGCCTCGTGACGTCGTCGTCAGGCCAAGCCAAGCATGATCGGCAGAACGACCAACCCGGAGCCGATGAAAAAGAAGTAGTCGCCCGTCGTCTCTGCTCCGCTCGGCAGGAGCGGCGCTAACTCGGCGACCCGGTCGAAGAAGGCCGCGTCGAGCCGGGGATCCAGCTCTGCGAACGGTCCCTCCAAGATGCCGGGGAACGCCGTCAGCAGCGCGGCGATGCCCAGCATGCCGCCACCCGCACCCACCAGCCCGCGCTCCCCGGTCCCGCCCCGGGCGAAGCCGACCGGAACGGCCCAGCCCGCCTGGCGTAGCCAGATCGCAAACCAGAACGACAGCAGCGCCGTCGCGATGCCCAGATGCACGACCGAGAGCCGGTCGTACTCGATCGCGAGGATGTCGGACAGCGGTCGTTCCAGCACCAGCGCGATCGCCAGCGCCCCCCAGAGACCGGCACCGAAGCGCACGTTCGGGCGCAGCCGCGACTCGCCGTCGCGTAGCCAGGCGAAGCCCGGCACCGTCGCGGCCAGGGTGACCCAAACCAACGACTCCGCCGCGACCCACATACTGAGTCCGGCGACGACTCCCGCGAACAGGGCGGCTCTGTCGGCGGCCCGATTCGCCCAGCCTCTGGCCCCGGCCGAGCTAGAGCACGCACCAGGAACCCGATCCCGACGACGAGCAGCAATAGCTGCAACGTATGGTGATCCGCCCGGCTCGCCAGGCTGTTGAACATGATCGCGGGCTGAGCGAGGAGCACAGCCATCGCCAGCCACGACCCGCGCCGCCCCAGCAGGGGGCGCGTCGCCCAGGCCATCGCGAAGAGCGTGCCGAGCTGGAGCAGCGGCGAGGTCAACGAGCCCGACCAGAACAGCGCCCGCTCATGGCCCAGGAACGGCTCCAAGACCCAGCCGCCCAGCAGAATCAAGACGTCGAACGGGCGGGTCCAGTGCAACGTGTCACC
>CAUYZA010000030.1:0-16315 GCA_963577225.1 Dehalococcoidia bacterium
CGCACGCTTGGCGGCTCTTCTGCCACGAAGAGCAGGCTCTCGATCGTCGCCGCAAGATTGTCGGGGCGCTCGCCATCGATGCCGCTAGCCGCCTCGATCAGCTCCAGGACGGCTGGGCGCGACGCGTTTTCCGGATCGCTCTCCGCAGTGGCCATCGGGTCGACCGACGGTTCGCCGACCATCTCGGACACGGCGTCGGACTGATCGACCGCGGCGGTCTCGGGCTCTGGCTGTGAGGTGGGGGGTGGATCGTCGCTCACGAGATCCGGGATCGGGCCAAACCTGTGAGGCCGGTCGCTCAAGTAGCGCGGCGGGCGTGGCTCAGTCTCGGAAGGCGTGGGCTGGTCGAAAGGCGCGATTGCAGGCTCGGCCTGGGTGTCCATGACTCCCCTTGCACCGACCGCCACCAAATGCCCCGCAGGACGAGGCGTTCATTACCCTAACATGCACCCTCGTAGCGCTCCAGATGGCCTTTTGTTTCCTGTCGCGACGATCCGCACAGGCAGCAGGCGGTTGCTGAGGTCTGGTACGGCTGGAGCCGTGAGTTCGACGGGCACATAGCTGTCCGTCAGCCCCATCCAGCACTCCCGCTCTCCCCGAGCCTCGATGAGGATAGGTTGCACGCTTCCCACCAGCGCGGATCGGAAACGGGCCGTGCCCGACTCTGCCAAGGACCGCAGCGCGCCTACTCGCTCGCGCTTGATCTGGGGCGCAACGTCGTCCTCTAGCAGCCCCGCCGTCGTGCGCGGGCGAGCCGAATAGGGGAAGACATGCACGGCGGCGAATTCGATCTCACGCGCGAAAGCCATGCTCGCGTCGTGTTCCACGGCGGTTTCAGCGGGGAACCCCGCGATCAGATCGGTCGTGATGGCGGCGCCCGGAACGGCCGCGCGGACGCGCTCCACGGCGAGCGCGAAGTCCTTGGTGTCATAGCGGCGGCGCATTCGGCGGAGAACCCTGTTCGACCCGCTCTGCAGCGCGAGGTGGAAGTGCCGGCAGAGGCGGCCATCTTCCCATTGGCGCAGGAACTCGTCGCTGACGTCCTGCGGCTGGATCGACGAATAGCGAATGCGGGGCAGGTTGGTCTGTGCCAGCAGTGTCTCCAGCAGGCGCGCGGCATTCGTGCCGTCGTCGCGGTCGCGTCCGTAGGCGCCCGGCTGGGTGCCGGTCAGCACAATCTCGAGAGCACCTGCCGCCTCGAGCGTCTGCGCCTCGCGGACGATCTCGTCGATCGGGCGGGCCCGCTCCCGGCCGCGCACGGCCGGGACGATGCAGAACGCACAGACGTCGTCGCAGCCCTCCTGGATCTTGATGAAGGCACGGGTGCGACCCGGCGTCGGGTGACGTGTTGGGGGTGGTGATGCCGGTTGGCTGAGCCGCGTGGACAGGTCTAATAGGGCGAGCAGCGCAGCGGGCGCTTCTTGCTTCGCGCTGTTGTCGATGACGCGTTCGGCGCCGGTCTGCCGGCGGATCTGGTCGGCCGCCCAGTCGGCGTAGCAACCTGTGACGACGACCGGCGCGTCGGGCGCAAGGCGCTTGGCCATGCGGATCAAGCGTCGGGCCTTGCGGTCGGCGACGTGGGTGATTGTGCAGGTGTTGATCAGGTAGGCGTCGGCCGGCGCGGGGCGGTCGATCACGTCGCAGCCCGCGGCCTGAAGCTGACGCCCGAATGCCTGGCTCTCGGCCTGGTTCAGCTTGCAGCCCAGGGTCAGGGTGGCGACGACGGGACGGCTCATGCTGGAATGGTAGGCGAGACGGCCAGAAGGGAGCGGTTGCGCTAGGCTGTCGCTAGTCGTTAGTGCTTGCCCGACGCAGCATGCGCGGACACAAAGCGAGGTTTCCAGTGGCCGAGATCGGTCTCGCAATTCTCTTCATGGGCATCCTGGTCATCCTCGACCGGCGTCGCCGCGACGCCATGACCGAGCAGGTGCGCCGCTTCCTCGACTGGCTCGAAAAGACCTCCTAGCCCCCACTCCAGACCGACCCCGAACGTATTGCATCGTCCGCCACGACCGCGGATCACGGTTGCGCTGCCCGCAGTTCCGATTCCGCTTGCCAGATTTAGAACATGAGTGCTAAATTGAACCTGGCGACACTACCTCACGTGACCCGAGCGGCGTCCACCCGCCGGCAAGAGACGAACTTCTGGAGGCGGCTATGCCCTTGACTATGACTCGCTCGATCCAACTGGAGCTGGCGATCGACAGCGACCATCGGTCGCGATCGGCGGAGCACATTGGTTCTCAGCGCATGCCGCGTCGCGTTGACAGCGTGCAGCGCCGCCGGCGTGCGCAGTCCCAGGCCTGCGGAGAGTGCGGGGGGCCGCTGGTTGCGGGCGAGGGCGCCCGGACCTGCGTAATTTGCGGGAAGAGCTGGCGTTGGGCTTCGTAAGGCGCGTCGTAGCGGCGGGCGAGCCGTGGGCCGAGGCGAGGCTGGGCTAGCCTGGGTTGATCACCATTCGTAGGATGAACTTCAAGCGTTGCTTGCTGCGGTAGTGGCGAGGGCTGAGGCTGCGGCACGCGCCGGTCCGGAGTGGCTGTGGGCGCCTTTCAGATCCTGATGGTCCTGGTCATGGTGTTTGGGCTGTTCTACCTGTTCGGCGTGGTCTCCGTGCCTTGGGGCGGCCTGATGAAGCTTTACTACCGGATCCGACTGGTGGGTCTGCTCTGGGCCAGCGCGATCATCCTGCTTGGGGCCTCCCGCGCGTTCGATTTCCCCTAGCTCCGCAGGCCGATCTCTGGGCACCGCGCCCCGGCGTAGGCTGCGTACATGCGTGTGCTCGTCTGTCCACAAGAGTTTAAGGGCAGTCTGACGGCCGTGGAGGCGGCGGAAGCACTGTCCGCGGGGGTACGGAGCGCCGTGCCCGACGCCGAGATCGACCTTTGCCCCCTCGCCGACGGCGGGCCGGGCACCGTCAACGCGGTCGTGGGAGCGATGGGCGGCCGCTTCACGATGACCAACGTCGATGGACCGCTGGGCGACCCGGTCGCCGCGCGCTGGGGCCGTGTTGACGGCGAGCCGGTGCCTAAGTCGCTCAAGGCCGGGCGAGGACAGACCGCCGTGCTGGAGATGGCGGCGGCGTCTGGACTGGCCTTGGTTCCAGCCGAATGCCTGGACCCTCGCCGCGCGTCGACGTCTGGTACGGGGCAGCTGATCGCCGCGGCGCTCGATGCTGGGGTGCGCACGATCCTGATCGGCGTCGGCGGATCGGCCACGACCGATGGTGGGGCGGGCGCGGTCGTCGCACTAGGAGCGCGGCTGCTGGACGACGCCGGCCGTCCGTTGGCGCCCGGTGGATCAGCACTGGCGCAGCTGGCCCGAATCGAGCTGGACGGATTCGATGCGCGCGTCCAGAAGACGGAGCTCGTTGTTCTGGCCGATGTGCGCAACCCGCTCGTCGGCGCGGATGGCGCGAGCGCGGTCTACGGGCCGCAGAAGGGCGCCGACGCGGAGGCGGTGGTGGAACTCGAGCGCGCGCTGACCAACTTCGCCGACATCGTGGCGCGGGATCTGAGCGTGGGGATCGTCGATCTGTCCGGCGCGGGCGCGGCGGGCGGGCTGGCGGGAGGTTTGGTGGCGTTCACGGGGGCGCGGATCGAGTCGGGTTTTGAGGCGGTGGCGCGCGCGGTGGGGCTCCAACGTCGGGCGCGACTGGCAGACATTGTGATCACGGGCGAGGGCACGATCGATCGACAGACAGGGTTCGGCAAGGCGGTGGCCGGCGTCGCGGCTGTCGCGGCGGCGGCCGGGAAGCCTTGCCTTGCCGTCGGGGGGCGGGTGCGTGACCGCAACGCCGTGGCCCGCATCGCGGGGCTGTCGGACGTGGAGGCGGCCGCGGGGGACGATCTGCCGGATGACGTCGCCATGCGAGAGGCAGGCTCGTTGGTCCAGCGCGGCGCGGCCACCTTGCTGACGCGTTGGCAGGAGGTTTCAGCCCAGGCCTAGCTCGTGCAGGCGGTCGTCGTCGATCCCGAAGTGGTGCGCAACCTCGTGCAGCACCGTCGTGCGGATTTGGACTAGCACCTCCTCCTCGGAACGGCAGATCGACTCGATCGACTCTTGGTAGATGAAGATGCGGTCGGGCAGCGCGCTGCCGTAGTAACTGCCACGTGAGGAGAGGGGGTGGCCTTGATAGAGGCCGAGTAGCGTGCCGTGGGCTCCGACTCCGGCGTCGGCGAGTTCCTCGGGCGTGGGGCGGCCGCGCACGATGATCTGTAGATTCTCGATGCGGTCGAAGAGTTCGTCCGGGATCGAGTCCATCGCGGCATCGACGAGACGGCGGAAGCGGGCCCGCAACATATATCGGTTCCTCCGGCGGCAGCCTTCGCCCTAGGAGCGTACTGTGCCGTTGTCGCTCCCTCGCGGCCGAGTTAGGGCTAGTTGGCGACCCAGCCGGCCTGCACACTGCGCTCCAGGACCTGGCGCGCGATCGGGCCGGCGTCGTCGGCGCCGGATTCGCCTTCGTCCAACACGACGGTGACGAGAAGTTGCGGGTCGTTCGTGTTGGCGTAGGCGACGAAGAGGGCGTGGACTTGTTCGGCGCTGTCGTCGGTGCTGCCCGACTTGCCTGCTGCCAGTAGCGGTGAGCCATTGAAGATGGGCCAGCCCGTGCCCAAGCGGGTGCTGATCACGGCACGGGTGGCGGCTTGCAGGTCGGCCAGGGTGTCGGCGGAGACGGGCAGCACGCCGGTCGGTTCGGCGCTGAATTCGTGCACGATCGCGCCGTCGGGGGTGCGAGTGGAATTGACGACGAGCGGGGTGATCAGGATGCCGTCTGTCGCGATGGCCGCGTAGGCGTTTGCAATTTGGAGCGGCGTGACGGCGAGGAAGCCCTGACCGATGCTCATGTTGACCGTGTCGCCGGTAAACCAGAAGTCGTTGCGGTTGCGGCGCTTCCACTCGGGACCCGACGCGACGCCGGGCTCCTCGCCGACGCCGACGATGCCGGTCGCTTGGCCGAAGCCGAAGCCCGCGGCGAAGGCGGGCAACAGCTCCTCGTCCTGGTTGTGCAGGCTGACCGCGAGCTCGTAAAAGACCGTGTTGCAGGACTCGGCGAGCGCCTGGGTCAGTGTGATCAGGCCGCGGTCCTCCTCTTTCCAGTTGGTCTTAATCGCGTCCTCGCCTAGCCCGTCCCATTCGGCGGGGCAGGAAATCCGGTCGCTCGGGTCGAACCCGCCCGCCTCGAGGGCGGCAGCCAGCGTGACGATCTTGAAGGTGGAGCCGGGCGGGTAGAGGGCTTCCGTGGTGCGGTTGATGAACGGCTGCAGCGGGTCCTTGAAGTAGAACTCGAACTCCTCGTCGGTGAGCTGGCGGATGAACGCGTTGGGGTCGAAGCGGGGGTAAGAGACGAGCGCGAGGACGCGACCGTCGACCGGGTCCAGGGCGACGATGGCGCCCGCCTCGTCGCCAAGCGCCGCCTCCGCCAGTGCCTGTACTCGCACGTCGATGTTGAGCCAGACGTCGAGCGCCGCGACCGGCTCGCGAGTGGCGATCTCGCGCACGATTCGGCCACCGGGGTCGATGATTGTGAGCTGTCCGCCACGCTGCCCGGCCAGGTCAGCATCGAACAGCGCCTCCACGCCGTCGCGCCCGATCAGGTCGCCGGATTGGTAACCGACCAAGGCCAGGCTCTCTAGCTCTTCCTCCGTGACTTCCGCCATGAAGCCCACCACATGCGCGGCGAGCGTGCGCTGCGGGTAGACCCGCCGTGTCTCGCGATCGACGAGGATGCCCAGCTCCGCCAAGCGCTCGAACTCGCCGATCAGGGCGGCCTGCGTGTCGAAGGGGAGACGCACGACGGGCAGGAAGAAGTGGTCGGGCACGCCAACCTGGAAGACGAGGCTGCGGACCGTCTCCTCCGGAATGTTGGGCAGGCGCGAGGTGAACGCTTTTATCACCGCGTCTTCGTCTTCGGGTTCGACGCCGATCAGGCTCTGCTGCACGCCCACGATGGCGATCTCGCCCTGATTGGCGAGCACGACGCCGTTGCGGTCGAAGATGCTTCCACGCTCCGGGATCTCGACGAAGCGATGCACGAGATGATCGCGGGCGGCCAGCCCGTCGAAGATCAGGTCCGGGCTCCAGTCGACGACCCAGGTGGGTTGGCGCCTGGTTGGGGCGAAGACGCGATCTTCGACCTCGCCGAAGAAGACGGTGTCGTAGCGCACGATCACGTCGATCCCGGCGACGAATTCGGTTGGCGGTGTGAGCGCCTCCCAGCTGAGACCGATCACCGTGACTTCCTCCCAGATGTCGCGGTAGCGCTGAGCGAAGTCCTCCATGCTGATCAGCTCGTGCGCCTCAAGTGAGACGAAGCGATAGGCCTCTTCGAACGCGCCGAGTTCAATCTGGGCGAAGAATTTTTGGACCGATTCCAGCGGCGTGAGGGGGGTGATTGAGGTGTCGAGTAGCTGTGCGTCGGCGGGGCGTGGCGCGGCGCCAGCGCTGGGTTCGCGGATCGGCGTGTCGGCTTGCTCAGCGGCGTCCGTGGTCTGCGCTTGCGCAACTTCCTCTTCGGGACTGATGGGCTCGAAGAACTCGGAGAGGTCGCGGTCGCCCTCGCCGCCGAAGACACAGGCCGCGGTCAGCAGTGCGCTGACCAGCAAGAGAATCGCGAAGGAGAGAGCACGGGGTCGAACGTGCCAGTGTGACGGCCGCAGCATCACGTTCCAGATCCCATCCGCCTCATGCACTGTATCGCATGCCTCAACGCGCCCGAGGCCTCGGACGGCTCTACGCTTGGAAGATGCCGATGTGGAAACGGGTCGTCGCAATGCTGATCCTGACGCTGGCTGTGGGCGCCGCGGCCTGCGGTTCGGATCAGGATGAGTCGCCGGCGACGGCGGTGGTGGCGGCTGAGGACGTGCAGCAACGCGCGCCGCTCTCTGGACAGGGGCGCGCCGGCCCCGCCCGCTCCTTCGGCATGGGCTTCCTGGCGCTGCCTGCGCAGCTTAGCGAGGAGTCGTACCTGGATCTGTTCGACATCGCTGCCCAGCGTGGCGACCTGCTCATGATCCAACGCGCGGTGCCGTGGGCGGCGCTGGCCGCGGGCGGCGAGCCAAGCGCGCAGGAGCTCGCGACGGCCGATCGCGAGACTGCGTTGTCACGCGAGCGCGGGCTAGATCTGCTCTTCGCGATCGACCCCTGGGAGCCGACCGATCGCGGACGCCTGGCCGGCGAGGAGCGAGGTCCCGGCTTCCACGATCCGGCCATCGTGGAGTCCTACCTGCGCTACGTGGAGTTCGTCGTGGAGCGCTACCAGCCGCGCTGGATCGCACTGGCCGTGGACGTGGATCAGTTCGCGGCGGCGCAGCCGGAGCAGCTGGACGCGTTCAAGGCGGCCTACATCGAGGCGTACCGGATGGTGAAGGAGCGCTTGCCGCAGACCGCGGCGTTCCTCAGCTTCCAACTCGAAGACCTACAGGGCCTCGTGCCGTGGGGGGCCGCCCACGATCCGCAGTGGGGGCTCGTGTTTCGCTTCGCCCCATTTCTCGACCTGCTCGCCGTCTCGAGCTTCCCCTCTTTCGTTTTTCCCTTCCAAGGCGATATCCCGCAGGAGTACTTCTCGCGGCTGGCCACCTTCGGCAAGCCGGTGGCCATGGTGCCGGTGGGCTACGCATCGGAGCCGGGGCGCGACGGAGTGACCTTCGGCAGCGATGCCGGCCAGCGGACGTTCCTGGAGCGGGTGTTGCGCGAGGCGGAGGATGGCGATTGGGAGCTCGTGGTCTGGCTGGCACCACAGGATCCCGGCTTCGAGATTGCATCGCCGTACGATCTCGTGGCGCGGATGGGGCTGCGCGATGAAGCAGGCGCGGCCAAGGTGGCCTGGAATGTTTGGACCACGGCGGCCTCGCGTCCGTGGTCTCCGCTCCCGCGCGATTCGGCGCAGGCCGACGAAGAGGCTATCGAGCCGTCGGCCTAGTTGAGAGCCGCCGGGTCTAACGAAGGTCCGGGCCCCGCCCCGCCAACCTATACTCCGGTGGCTTGTGTCGTGGCAGCAATGCGTGGAGGCGATCAGCATGACCAGTGAGCCCGAACTGCGAAACTTCACTGAGGCCGAGCCGCTGCGGCTGGGTGTGGTCTCGGATTACATTTGACCGTGGTGCTACGTCGGACTCGCGCGGGCCGATCGCATCGCGCGCGAGTATGCCGTTGAAATCGAGTGGGTGCCATTCGAACTCCATCCCGAAACCCCCGCCGAAGGCTACGAGCGCGAGTCGCAGTCCAAGGCGGCGCGCACGGGGATGCGCGATCATCTCTACCAACTGGCCGAGGAGGCGGGCTTGCCGCTCAAATCGAACCGAATTGTGGCGAACGCGCACAAGTCGCTGGAGGCAGGTGAGTGGGCGCGTGCGCAGGGCAGGGAGGCGTTTGAGGCCGTCCACCACGCGCTGTTCGGCGCCTACTTCGCTGAGGCCCGCAACATCAGCAGCATTGACCAGGTCGTCGACGCGCTGACCGAGACCGGTCTGGACATGGCATCGCTGCGCGAGGCGCTGGAGGCCGGCACTCACGCGGATGTCGTCGATCAGATGACCGCCGTCGCGCGGGAGCAGGGAATCAGTTCCACGCCGACCTTCATCTTCGAGCAGCAATTCGTGATCGCCGGGGCGCAGGACTTCGAGGTCTTCGCCGACTTCCTGGACCGGCTCGGCGTCCCCCGCCGCGAGGGCGTGGAGCCGGGACCGCTGCGCGACGATGCGATTTCGCGCCGGGAAGCGCGCGGAGACGAGGCGGCGGCGGACAGCGTCGTCTCGCTGGACGAGATCGAGTAAGGCGGCGTTCGTGGTCAGGGTGCGCCAGGCGCGCGGGCCCGGGTAGACTGAGCGCCGATCCCAAAGGAGCCAGCATGGAATTCCGAGACGCCGCCGAGTACAGCGACTTCCGCCAAGAGGTGCGCGACTTTATCGACACCAATCTTCCCGCCGATTGGGCGAACACCCGCTACGACATGGACGACAACGAATCCGCCGAGGAGACGCGCAAGTTCTGGAAAGCGCTGGCGGATCGTCGCTGGCTGGCCATGGCTTGGCCGGAGGAGTACGGCGGTCAGGAAGCGGATCACTGGCAGCAACTCGTGATGAACGAAGAGATGGCCTATAACCGCGCGCCCGGGGCGGGCGGCAACATGGGCATCATGTGGGTTGGCCCCGCGCTGATGCTGTACGGCACGGACGAGCAGAAGGAACGCTACGTGAAGGACATCGCCAGCGGCGATGTCTGGTGGTGCACGCTCTACTCGGAGCCGGGGGCGGGATCGGATCTGGCCTCACTGCAGACGCGGGCGGTGGAGGATGGTGACGACTACATCATCAACGGCCAGAAGATCTGGACCTCCGGCGCCCACCACTCGGACTGGGGCTGGCTGGCCGCGCGCACTGACCCCGACGCACCGAAGCACAAGGGCGTGACCATGTTCATGGTGGACATGAAGAGCCCCGGTGTGACCACGCGCCCGCTGATCAATATGGCCGACAGCCACTCCTTCAACGAGGTGTTCTTCGAGGATGTGCGCATCCCCAAGACGCAGGTGGTAGGCGAGGTCAATCGTGGCTGGTACCACATGGCGGTCGCATTGGACTTCGAGCGCTCTGGCATTGGCGCCTTCGCCGGCGGGCGCCGCCAGGTCGAAGAACTGCACCAGTATGCGCAAGAACGACCGGAGTTGGTGGCCTCCAACCCGGCCGTGCGCTACGAACTGGCCGACCGCGCGATCGAGGTCGCCGTTGGGACGAACCTGGCCTACCGCATCACGCACCTGCAGAAGCAGAGCGTGGTCGCCAACTACGAGGCGTCGGTCTCCAAGCTGTACGGCTCCGAGTTGGGCCAGCGCATCGCGTCGACTGGGCTCAAGCTTGTTGGTCAGTACGGCACGCTGAACGGCTCCGACGACGGTTACAGCCCGATGGACGGGCGTTTGGCGACGTCGTATCGCAACGCAGTAGCGGGCACGATCGCGGCTGGCACATCCGAGATCCAGCGTGGCATCATCGCGACGCGCGGTCTGGGTTTGCCACGCCAGTAACGGGAGCCACGGTGAGACGAAGCGCCGGGGTTCATCCCGGTGCTTTTCCTTGTGGCCGTTGCCCGGAACAGCTTGCGCTCTAGCGGCCAGTGAAGTGGGGTTCGCGTCGTTCGAGGAAGGAGGAGACGCCCTCCTTGAAGTCATCCGACTGGAACAGCGGCAACAGCTGCAAGTAGATGTGGTCCACGGCGGCTTCGAAGGTCTCGTCCCAGCCCAGCCGCATCATGCGTTTCGTGGCTTGGACTGCGAGCGGGGCGTTGTTGGCGATGTCCTCGGCCCAGGCGCGGGCTTCAGTCATCAGATCTTCATGCGGGACGACTTTGTTCAGCAGTCCGATCTCCATCGACTCTTGCGCGTCCAAGACGCGGCCGCGGAAGACGAGCTCGGCTGCGCGGTGCCAGCCGATTAGACGCGGCAAGATCCAAGTGCCGCCGCTCTCCGGCAACACGCCACGCTTGGCGAAGACGGCGCCCATCTTCGCGTTTTCGCTGGCGATGCGGATGTCGCAGAGCAGGGCCATGTCCATGCCGTAGCCCGCCGCGGCGCCATTGAGTGCGCAGATGATGGGCTTATCCATGCGATAGATGACGGTGGGAGGCGCATCCCGCCAGTCGAAGAGCGAGAAGCCGGGTGAGACAGCGCTGTCGCCCTCTTGCTTGAGGCGCTCGCCTTGCTCCTGGAGGTCGAGACCGGCGCAGAAGCCGCGACCCGCGCCGGTCAGGATGATGGCGCGCACAATGGGATCCTTTTGACAAGCGACGAGTTGCGCCGAGAGCGCTTCCAACATGGTGGAATTGATCGCGTTCAGGCGGTCCGGACGGTTCAGCGTGATCGTCGCAACGTAGCCGTCGATCTCGTAGAGGAGATCGTCGCTGGTGCTGCTGGTTTTGGGGGAGGCATCGGCGGTCGTGGTCATATCGGTGCTCCTGGGCGCTCGGCCTACGGCGGCGAGTTTGGCGTCCGTAAGTCTCGACTGATCTGGAGCGAGCGGTCAACAACGGGTGCGATGCGACGGACTGGAGGGGTCCGGACCGGGGGCGCGCCTAGATAGGGATCGACTACACTTCCCCGCGGCAAGACGAAAGATATTCCTATATGAGAATCTAGATTCTGAGCGGAACGGCCTACGTTGGCGCACTCGCCTTCGCAGCGGTGATCGGCGCCGCGTTTGCGGTGGCGACGGTTGTGACGTCTCCCGGCGCTTCGGCGCAGCTACCGGCCATCCCCCAGACCTTGAACGGCACCACCGCCGAGATCACGGTTGACGGGGAGCCCTACGACGGCACGACGCCGATCGAGGTTCTTGACCAGGACGGTGCCGCGCTTGGCACCGCCGACGTCGCGAACGGGGTCTGGGTATTCCGGGTCAACGAAGGTCCCTCAGAGACGGTGATCCGGATCGGACTGGCAGTCACTGATCCGGTCCCGTTCGCGCGGGGCGCGCTTACGACCGTGGTCATCACGGCTGTTACCCCGCCACTCGTGGTGACTACCACGGTCAGTCTCAGCGCCGGCTTCCAGGCGCTGACCCACACGGGAGGCGCACTGCCGATCGACGACTTCCTGGCCTTGTTCGACTCTAGCGAGGCCGTCTCAGGAGTGTTCGTCTGGGACCGCAGCGTTGGGAACTTGGCGTCTTGGCGTCGGGGGCTACCGGCCCCGCTTCAGGGGGTGACGCAGATCGGCGAGAACACGGCATTGCTGCTGTCCCTCGATTCCGCAGCGACCTATGAGAGCGAAGTGGTCGGCCACGAAGCCGGCACCCACGCACTGGATGCGGGCTTCACGGCCGTCCCGTTCAACGGCCCTGACGACACCTCGGTTGCGGACGGGATCGCAGCCATCGTCGCCGCAGACGGTGTCAGCGCGATCTTCCGCTTCAACAACGGCACGGGCAGCTACGACTCGTTCCGCGCGGCGTTGCCACCGATGCTGAACTCCCTGATGGAGTTCAACCGAGGTGACGTGCTGCTGGTGCCGTCGGGCGCGGCGACGACCTGGACCTACGACGCGTTTACGCTGGAGTAGGTGCGAAACTCAGCGAATGCGAAAGGCCCGGGCGTGACAACCCGGGCCTTTTCGATCGTGAGCCGGTGTGCGACGGCTAGACGGCAGCGGATGCTGTCGCGGGCTCCTCCTCCGGGACCGGCTGGAAGCCGCCGGGCCGGCGCTCGAAGACGAACTCGCCGTCGACGAAGTCGACCATGACGCAGTCGCCCTCTTCGAAGCGACCCGAGAGCAGCTCGCGGCTGAGCGGATTCTCCAGCCGCCGTTGGATCACGCGGCGCAGAGGGCGGGCCCCAAAGGCGGGGTCGTGGCCCTCCTCGACCAGTGCCTTGCGCGCAGCATCGGCCAGTTCGAAGGTCAGGCCGCGCTGCTCCAAGCGGGAGCGCTCCTCGGCCACCATCAAGTCAACGATCTGCAACAACTCGGGCTGCGTCAGCGGCTCGAAGACGATCACCTCATCGAGGCGGTTGAGAAACTCGGGCCGGAAGAAGTCTTTCAGCGCGCGTTCGGTCTCCTCGACGCGGGTCTGGTGCTCGCCGTCGGAAGCGGAGCGGGTGCCGCTGAAGCCCAGCTGTTTGCCGGTCTCACCGGTGCCCAGGTTGCTGGTCAGGATCAGCACCGTGTTGCGGAAGTCCACCGTGCGGCCCTGTCCGTCGGTCAAGCGGCCGTCGTCCATCACCTGCAACAGGACGTTGAACACATCCGGGTGCGCCTTCTCGATCTCGTCCAGCAGGATCACGCGGTAGGGACGACGCCGCACGAGTTCCGTCAGGCCGCCGCCTTCGTCGTAGCCGACGTAGCCGGGCGGCGCGCCGATGATGCGGCTGACGGTGTGCCGTTCCTGGTATTCCGACATGTCGAGCCGGATCAGGGCCTCTTCGTCGTCGAAGAGGTACTCGGCCAGCGTCTTGGCCAGCTCCGTCTTGCCGACGCCGGTGGGGCCGATGAAGAGGAAGTTGCCGATTGGCCGCTTGGGGTCCTTGAGACCGGCGCGTGAACGCCGGATGGCATCGGCCAGGACGCCGATCGCCTGATCCTGCCCGATCACCCGCTGGTGCAGTTCCTGCTCGATGTGGAGCAGCTTCTCGCTCTCTTCCTCCAGCATGCGCCCGGCGGGGATGCCGGTCATCCCGGCCAGCAGCTCCGCGATGTCGCGCTCGCCGACTTCCGTCGTGGGAGGGTTCTCCTGCTGCCAGGCGGTTTTGCGTTGCTGGTAGTCGCTCTGGATCTGTAGCAGTTCCTGGCGGATGCGGGCCGCGGCCTCGTAGTCCTCGCGTTGGGCTGCGGCCTGCTGCTGGTCGTCCAGCTCGGTCACGCGTTGCTCCAGGTCGGCGACGTCAGATGGCATCGACTGGTTGGCGATCACCCGTTTGGAGGCGGCCTCGTCGATTAGGTCGATCGCCTTGTCGGGCAGCCGTCGCTCGGTCAGGTAGCGCTGGCTGAGCTGGACGGCGCTCTCCAGCGCCTCGTCCGTGATCGTCACCTTGTGGTGCGACTCGTAGCGGGCGCGCAGGCCGCGCAGGATCTCGATGGACTCCTCCACGCTGGGCTCGTCCAGGTAGACGGGCGCGAAGCGTCGCTCGAGCGCGGTGTCCTTCTCGATGTATTTGCGATATTCGTCCAGTGTGGTGGCCCCCACAACGTGCAGCTCGCCGCGGGCGAGGGCCGGCTTGAGCATGTTGGCGGCGTCGATCGCGCCCTCGGCGGCCCCGGCGCCGACGACCTGATGTAGCTCATCGATGAAGAGCAGGATCTCGCCGTCGGAGGAGCGGACCTCGTCCATCACGGCGGTTAGACGCTCTTCGAATTCGCCACGGAACTTGGCGCCGGCCAGGAGTTGGCCCATGTCGAGCCCCATCAGGCGCTTGTCGCGCAGGTTCTCCGGCACGTCTCCGGAGACGATCTTCTGGGCCAGCCCTTCCGCGATCGCCGTTTTGCCGACACCGGCTTCGCCAATGATGACGGGGTTGTTTTTGATGCGCCGGTTGAGAATCTGCATGACGCGCCGGATCTCGACCTCGCGTCCGATCACCGGGTCCAGCTTGCCCTCCTCGGCCAGGCGGGTCAGGTCGGTCGAGTACTTTTGCAGGGAGCCGTAGCGGGATTCGGCTGAGGGGTCGGTCACGCGGTGGCTACCGCGCAGTTTTTGCAGCGCGGTGTAGATCCGTTCCTGCGAAATTTCGTGCTCGGTCACGATGCGGGCGGTTGTGCCGTCGGTGACCTGACTGATCGCGATGAGCAGGTGCTCCACGCCGACGTACTCGTCCTTGAGCCGCTCGGCCTCGGCGTTGGCGCGCTCCAACATCTTGACGATGCGAGGGGTCGTGTAGATCTGGACGACTTCAGCCGTTTTCGGGCTCGCTTCGAGGGCGGCGGTGGCGTCGGCTTGAAGCTTGGCGCGATCGACGCCGAGTGCGTCGAACAGATCGCTGGCCAGGCCGTCGGCCGCGGCCAGCGCTTGCAGCACGTGCTCAACGTCCCACTGACTGTGGCCGTGGGTGCGGACGAGCTCTTGGCTGTGGCCAAGCACTTTTTGGGCCTGCTCAGTGAATCGGTCTTGTCGCATCATGGGTCACCTCGATCATCAGCGTCGTACTTGGGGGATCCGCTCGGTGGCGGCGGACGTTGGACGGCTACGCCTCGGGCCGGCCGAAGGGCGAGCTGGGGGCCGGCAAGTGCCGATCCCGCTCGCGCTGAAGTTCCTCGCGCAGTGCGTCGATCTCCGCCTGGAGCCCGTCGATGCGCTGGGTCAGCCGCAGGATCACGTCACAGCCGGCCAGATTGACGCCCAGGTCGCCGACCAGGCGGCGAATCACCTGCAGCCGTTCGATGTCGGCATCGGAGTACATCCGAACTCCGCCCCGCGAGCGCTGTGGCTCTACCAGCCCCTCACGCTCATAGGTGCGCAAGGTTTGGGCGTGGACGCCGATCATGCGTGCCGCCACGCTGATCACGTAGACGGGCTCGCTGTCGTACGTTGGGTGTCGGGTCATGAGTCACCTCCCTCGGGGGTGGGGGAATCGTTCCGGTGGTTGTCACCGCTGGTCGCGCCGTCGGAGGGGTCGTCGTGCGAGGCGCTGCCGGCGTCTCGCACGTGGCCGTGGCGCAGGTCGTGCAGCCGGCGGACGAGTTCGCGTTCCTCGTCGCTGAGGTCCACGGGCAGCACCACGCGTACTCGCGCGAAGAGGTCGCCGCGCTGATCCTCGCTGGCGTTGAGCAGCGGCATGCCCTTGCCGCCGAGGCGGAAGACACGACCGTTCTGCGTGCCCGGCGGGATGTTGAGCACGACCGATCCGTCCAGCGTGCCAACCTCGGCTTCCCCGCCGAGCATGGCGACCGTCAGCGGCAGGGGAATGTCGGTGCGCAGAGAGTTGCCCTTGCGTTCGAACAGCGGGTCGATTGCGACCTCGACGACCAGGACGACGTCGCCGGGCGGGCCGCCGCCGATGCCGGGGCCGCCCTTGCCGCGCAGCCGCACTTTGCTGCCCGATTCGACGCCGGCCGGAATCGTGACTTCGAGTTGCTTGCCGATCGGCTCACCGTCCTCGATCGACTGGACCTGGACGCGTCGTGTGGTGCCCGCGAAGGCTTCGGCCAGCGAGACGCGGACGTCGTGCTCGATGTCGTGGCCGCGTTGTGTTTGGGGCCGGGCGCGGGGAGCCGTCTCTGGCTCGCCGCGGAACAGCCGTTCGAAGATCGAGCCGAACCCCCCCCCAGGGTCGTTGCCGAAGCCGCCTTCGTTGCCGAACTCGAAGCGCACGCCGCCCGGCCCTTGCTGGAAGCCGTCACCGGGGCCTCTGCCACCAGGGAAGCCGCCCCCGGGGCCGCCCCGTTGGCGCTGCATCTGCTCAAGCTGTTCGGCGTGAGGCCACTGGTCGCCCCATTTGTCGTAGGCGGCGCGGGTTTCCTCGTCAGAGAGGACCTCGTTGGCTTCGTTGACCTTCTTGAAGTGCTCCTCGGCCTCTTTGTCGCCGCCGGTCACGTCGGGGTGGTACTTGCGGGCCAGGCGCTTATACGCCGCCTGGATCTCCTTGTGGGAGGCGGTACGCGGAAGTCCGAGGATCTCGTAGAAGCTGGTCGCCATGGTGCCTGGTCTCGTCTGGTTCGATGCGGCCATTATATGGTGCTTAGACGATAAGGTCTCCCGAGGGCTAATACTACGAAGAGTTGATAGGACTATTATCAATAATATTGATCAATATGCGAGAAAGCGCTACATTCGGACCACGAGAACGGCAATGGCTGAGCCCTCGAAAAGCGCGAAAGGCCCCCACCAATGTCCAA
>CAUYZA010000031.1:0-16031 GCA_963577225.1 Dehalococcoidia bacterium
GAGCCCCGACCCAACGGTAACGGGCGCCCCCTTTGGCTCGTCTGCTCCGGCGGCCACGAACTCCACCACTACGGCCTCGACGTCTACCTCGACGCGCTCCCGCTCGCCTGCTCAGAGATCCACTGGTGGGTCCACCTCGGCGCCTCCATTGGTGCGAAAGAGCCCCGCCCCGCCCTCGCCGCCTCCGACCAAGCAGTCCAGCAACTCATGGTTGACGCGCTTGCTCAAGCAGGCGCGGTCGAGCGCACCCTCATGCCGCTCGGCGCACCCGGCGGCGGCGAAGCCCGCAACGTCGCCGAGCGCGGCGGTCGCTTCGTCTCCATCCTGGGCGGCCACCGCTACTTCCACAGCCCCAACGACACCGTCGACCTCGCCGTCGACAGCGATAGCGTCGCCCGCCACGCCGAAGCCGTCACGCAAGTCCTGCGCACACTCCTCGACCGGAGCGAGCTTTCCACGAGCGACCTCACAACCAACGGCGAGCTTTCCGCGAGCGACCAGACAGCGAACGACTGAACACGTCCACCCAGGGACTCAATGCCCCGTCCCCGCACGCACGCCGACGAAGTCATCGCCGACATCCCCCTCGTCCGCCGCTTGCTCGCGGCGCAGTTCCCCGACTGGGCCGGCCTCCCGCTCGCCCCCGTCCCCTCCGCCGGCATCAGCAACGCCCTCTTCCGCCTCGGCGACGACATGTGCCTGCGCCTGCCCCGCACCCTTTCCGCCGCCGAGGAGGTCGACAAGGAGCAGCGCTGGCTGCCCCAGATCGGCTCGCTCCTCCCGCTCGCCGTCCCTCTCCCGCTCGGGCTGGGCACGCCCGCGCAGGGCTACCCCTGGAACTGGTCTGTCTATTCCTGGCTCCCCGGCGAACATCTCACGCTCGAGCGCGTCGCCGATGAGCGTCTTGCCGCCACCGCCCTGGCCGAGTTTGTCGTCGCACTGCGCCGCATCGACTTGCCCGGCGGACCGCCTCCCGGCCAGCACAACTTCGGCCGCGGCGTCCCCCTCGTCGAGCGAGATGCCATGGTCCGCAAAGCCGTCGCCGCCCTCGGCGATCGCGTCGATGCCGCCGCCGCCAGCGCCGAGTAGGAGGCCGCCCTCCGCGCCCCCCGCTGGGATGCACCGCCCGCCTGGCTGCACGGCGACATCCACGCCGGTAACCTCCTCCTCCGCGATGGCCAGGTCAGCGCCGTGATCGACTTCGGGGGCCTCGCCGTCGGCGACCCCGCAGTCGATCTCATCGTCGCCTGGAACCTGCTCTCGGCTGACGCCCGCCCCGTCTTCCGCGATGCCCTCGAAGCCAACAACGCCCCAGCCGACGATGCCATGTGGGCACGGCGGCCGCGGCTGGGCCCTCTCCGTCTCCCTCATCGCGCTGCCGTACTACTGGGACACGAACTCCTGGCAGGCCGAGATGTCGCAACGCACGCTCGCCGCCCTCCTGCCGAGAGCGACCAACCCGCATAGCCCGGATCGGACGACGCGGCGCCGCTTTGGTCTGGATCCGCCTCCGCGTCCCTACTTCGCCGCGACGCCGGTCATCGACGTCGGCAGCGGCGTGTCCAGCTGGTGCAGGCGTGGCAGCACCTCTTTGGCGAAGAGCTGCATGTTGCGCTCCGACGTCGCGGCCGGCATGCCGCCCTGGCGGAAGTTGACGATCAACTCACCGGCGCCTGTCGTGCGCTGCACGTTCTTCAGCTTCTCGAAGACCTGGTCCGGCGTGCCCCAGGCCTGCGGCTTCGCGTTGAACTCGCCGATCTCTTGCGGAGTCTTCTTGTCTAACGCCTTGCCGAAGTTCTCGTAGAACTTGTAGCCCTCGGTCTTCGAGAAGCGCGCGCTCTCCGAGAAGCGGTAGTGGTTCTCCACGCTTTGCTGCGCCTCGACCGTGTGCTTGACGAGCGTGTCCCAGGCCTCTTCTTCCGTGTCGAAGCAGGCCACGTTCGCCACCACCGTCGGCTGCAGCGGGTCCCAGCCGTGCTCCGCGCGCACGCTGTTGAAGCCGCGCACGTCCTCCGCGTACTCGTCCCACGATTTCTGATTCGTCATCAGCATGCCCAGCCCCGCGTTGGCCGCGATCGGCAGCGTGTCTGGCGAGACCCAGGCCACCTTCATCGATTCGATCAGCTGTTGCGCGTTGCGCGGACGCGGCCGGATCGTCGTTTCGGGGATCGTGTAGAACTCCCCCTCATGGCTGAACCACTCGTTGCTCAGCGCTTTGCGCAGGATCTCGAGGCACTCCAGGAAGCGGGCTCGCGACTCACCCATGGGGCTGCGGTAGGCGTCGAACTCGCGCTTGGCGGCGCCGCGGCCCAGCCCCAGCGTCAACTTGCGCCCCTGCAGCATGTTGTCCAGCACGCTCACGTGCTCCGCGATCATGACCGGGTCGTACCAGGGCAGCACGATCACCATCGTGCCGAAGTCGATCCGCTCAGTCTTGCCCGCGAAGTAGGTCAGGTGCTGGAGCGCGCCGCCGGTCATGATGTAGGGCGAGAAGTGGTGGTCGATCGCCCAGTACGAGTCGAACCCCAGCGGCTCGATCTGGCTGCCCAGCGCCAGCTCCTCTTCGTAGAGCTGCTGATCCGAAATCGCCGGTTCCCCGTCGGCCTTCGACTCGAAGCGCTCCCAGTCCGTGTAGTTCTGGTAGTTGAAGTGAACGCCGATCTTCATCGTTGAACCTCTCTTGCGCGTAGACGCGGCTCTGAGCGTCGCGGGTATATCGAGCTATTGGGCAAGGCGCGAAAAATCAGGGTCGCGTTTCTCCATGAAGGCCCTCACGGCCTCTTCGTGCTCCGGCCACTTGCGCGCGATGCGGTCGCGCACGCCCTCGCGCTCCATCACCGCATCGACGTCCGGCTCCAGCGCGTTCTTGTCCAGCAGTTCCTTGATCAGCATCACCACCGGAGTCGGGTTGGCCGCCAGTTCGTCCGCCGTCTCGACGGCGGCCTCCAGCAACTCCTCGGCCGGAACGACCTTGGTCACGAGCCCCATCGACAGCGCCTCGTCCGCCTCCACGAAGCGCCCCGTCAGGCACATGTCCGTTGAGTGCCCCAGGCCTACCAACTGCGACAGGATTCGCGTCGAACCCAGCTCGGGCACGAGCCCCACCTTGATGAAGCGGATCGAGAGCCGCGCGCCCTCGGCAGCGAAGCGCACGTCGGCCGGCAACGCCATCGTCAGTCCCACGCCGATCGCGTAGCCGTTGAACGCCACCACCGTCGGCTTCGATTTTCGCAGCAGCTTCGTCCAGTGCGCTGTGAAGCGCGTCTCCTCAGACCGGTCCGGCGTCTCCTCCGTCAGACGCTCGTTGAAGCCGCCCAGGTCCGCCCCGGCGCAGAACGCACGACCCTCGCCGGTCAGCACGATCGCGCCGATCGCCGCGTCGTCGTTCCAGGCCTCGACCTGTTCGGTCAGCTCGCGGTCCATCGTGTCGGTCCAGGCGTTCAGCTTCTCCGGTCGGTTGAGCCGGATGATGCCCACGCGCCCACGGACCTCGCTCAGGATCTGTTCGGCCATGGCGGTTCTCCTTCTTCGTTGCGCCCGACAGGATAGCCGCTCCGCTCCGACGCAGGCACCGCCCCCGCCGCCCCCCCCGATGTCAACGGCGGACTAGGCCAGCAGCTGGTCCGCCAGGTCCGTGAAGTCCGTCGCGTTGACGTCGAAGTCCGCCTGGGGCGAGATGTCGCCGTCGTTGCCCTCACCGCTCTCGCCCGGCCGCGGCACATAGGCCGAGCGCAGCCCGGCCGCCATCGCCGCCCGCAGGTCGCCCGGGTGCGCCGCGCACATGATCGCCTCGCTTGGCTCGACGCCCAGCAGTTTGAGCCCGCCCTGGTACGCCTCCGGCGCCGGCTTGTAGTGGCCCAGGAACTCGCACGAGATGATCGCGTCCCACTCCACTCCGTTGTGCTTCGACGAGTCCACCGCGATCGCCGTGCTCATCACCGTCAGCACGACGACCGTGTAGCGCTCGCGCAATCGACGCAGCGCCTCCGGCGCGTCCGGCCAGACATAGAGCCGATGCCAGACCTGATTCAGCTCATCCAGATCGCGCGCGCTGTACTCCAACGACGGATGCTGCTCCGCCAGTTCATCCAGCACCATGCGATGCAACTCGTCGGCGTTCATCCAGGGCAGGTCGCCCGTGCGCACCCGCTTCAGCTGCTCGAACATCCGTCGACGCCAGGTGTTGGCGAACAGCGCCGGGTCCACATCGGCCCCCTGGGCCGTCGCTCGCTTGGCCACGTCGTCCTTGATGCTGTGGTGCCAGTCGAAGACAGTCCCACCGATGTCCCAGGTCAAGGTCGTGATTTGGTTCAGGTTGATCGGATCGGGCATGGGCTCCTCCGCTTCCTCGCAGGGGGCTAGCCTAGCCCGCATGGAACTGCTCAACGCCGACAACGGGATGTCTCCCGCCTGGTCGCCCGACGGCAGCCGCGTCGCCTTCCTCTCCAACCGCCTCGAAGGCTGGGACCTCTACACCATGGCGCTGGACGGCTCCGACGTGCTCCAGCTCACCACCGGCCGCTCGCCCGAGCGCCCGGCCTGGTCGCCCGACAGCGCCTCGATCGTGTTCGAACGCGACCGCGCGATCGACGTCGTTCCCGCCCTCGGTGGCGAAGCCCGCACGCTCATGCCCGACGCCGGTTGGGGCAGCGCCCCCGCTTTCTCGCCGACCGGAGCGAGCTTCCCGCGAGCGACCAGACAACAAACGGCGAGCTTTCCACGAGCGACCACACAGCAGAAGTCCCGCCTCGTCTTCGTGCATGAAGGCAGCCTGCACCTGCTCAGCCCGGATGGATTCACTCAGTTCGACGACGTCACCCAGCTGACCTCGGGCGGCGCCGACGCCACCCCCTCCTGGTCGCCCGATGGCGAGACGATCGTCTTCTCGCGCGCCGGCGCGCTTTGGATCGTCGAAGTGGCCACGGGGACCGAAAAACGACTGACCGAGGGCAGCGAGGACGTCGAGCCTGCTTGGTCTCCGGCTGGATCCGCCGTCGTCTTCGTCCGGGCCAGCGAGCTCTGGCTGATTGACCTAGAAGTGCGGACCCCGCGCCCGCTGAGCGGCCTGCCCCGCCCTGCCGGCTCCCCCTCCTGGTCGCCCGACGCCGCCTATCTGCTGTTCCACGCCCACGTCGACGGCAACTGGGAGATCTTCACGGCAGCGGCCGATGGCTCAGCCCTCGCTCAGGTCACCAAAGCCACCTGGATCTCCGGTCGGGTCGACTAGGGCCGGTGCCAACTGTTGGCGACACAGCCCGGAAGATTGCATCGACCCGGCGATCTGTGGCACGTTCTGGAGAATGGACCGGCTTAGAGAGCGATGTTGCCCCGTAGTGGAGGACCTGTCACATGGCTCGGGATCCGTTTGAACCTACTGAGAAGCAGGGAGCGATTCGAACCGCGCTTCGGGGTGGTATGTACGATCTAACAGAGCTTCGTTTGCGAACTGCGGGTGCGATGCTCGGTTCAGATGGGCGGCCGCGAGGGCGGTGGGCAGAGAACAGCGGCCCGGTGAAGACCCCGGCGGACCTCAGCAAGTACTCCTTCGTCTATGCAGCGCAGCGGATGTCCAGTCTGGGCATCATGTGGACGCCTTCCGACAGCCAGCGAGCTCAGGTGCTCGATCCGCGCGCGGACCATTCCGCGATCGCTGCGGATCCGAGAGCGCTCTTTGGGCTTCCGGATCACCGAGACCCGATCGCCGACGAGGCGATCGGGCGATCCTTGCGTTACCTCTCAGGACTCCCCGGACAGAGATGGACGATGCGCTCGGGTGAGCGGTTCCCGTCTCGCCCGCGGAGATAGCGAGGCCGCAACTCCTCGATCAATGACCCTAGGCGTTCGTTGGCTTCTCATCGACGGCGCCACCGCTGCCGGCCAGCGGCCGGTCGTGCGGCGCCGAGGCGTAGGCGCCGCGGAAGTCGCGGAACGGCGCGTCGCGCCACTCCAAGGCGGCCTTCAGCCCCTGCTCCCGCGAGATGCGACCAAACTCACCCGCGGCCGGGCGGTGCTTGCTCATAGCCTCCACGTCGGTGCCCGACATCAGGCCCGTGTGGATGCCCATGATCTCGTACTGCCGGTTGACCGCCCGCTTGTTGTAGGCGAGCTGGTCGTTGTCGATGTTGCCCAATCGACGCGCAAACGTGTCCGTGAACTCGTCGATCTCGTCCGCCGTCACCGCGTAGGTCGCCCAGCCCATCCACTCCATGTCCTTGCCCGAGAAGGCGTCGCCCGTGTAGGCGAACAGCCGCGCCTTGGCCGGTGGCAGGAACCAGGGCGCCCACATCATGTCCATCGTGCCCATCGCTCGCACCGGCGGGTAGCCCACCTGGCAGTCCTCCGTGATGATGCGGAAGTCGCAGACCGAGGCCAGTTCCGTGGCCCCCGCCAAGCAGTACCCATGCAGCTGCGCGATGACAGGCTTCGACAGCTCCCAGATCGTCCAGTTGGCCATGATCGTGTGACGCGACCAGTCGTAGTGGTTGGGATGCGTCGATCCCACGTCGGGCAGGCCTGAGCGCGGGTGCACGTAGGGGTGATTCGGCGTCGGTGTGGGGTTGAGGTCGTAGCCCGCGCTGAAGGCGCGCCCCGCCCCCTTGATGATGATCACGCCCACCGCGGGGTCGGCCTCGTGCTCCTTCAGCGCGTGGTAGAGCTCGCCGCGCAACTCATGCGAGAGCGCGTTCAGTTTCTCCGGCCGGTTCAGCGTGACCAGGCCGATGCGGCCGTCGGTCTCGCTGAGAATGAAGTCGTAGTCGAACTGATCGATCGCCATGTGGGGCTCCAGATGTGTGCGATTGTCGGTCGTCGCGCCAGTCTAGGGCGTGCCCCGCCGCGTGATCGCCGCGGTCATTCCCCCGCTTCGAAGGCCAGCACGCGGGCGGGGTTGTCGACCAGGATCGCGTCGATCTCCGACTGCCCGAAGCCCTTGCGCTCCATCAGCGGCACCACGTTGGTCAGGATGTGCGCGTAGCCTTCGCCGCCGTAGGCGGCCAGCGACGTCTTGCGACAGACATCGTGCGCCACTAGCAGGCGCTCGCCGTAGCCGGCGTCGATTAGGTGACGCAGATGGTCGACGCGAGTGGCGTCGTTCGGCATGTCGATCGGCGAGAGCGGGTAGTAGGCCGACTCCTGCCCGAAGAGGTCGAACTCTAGGTAGCAGCCCGTCGACGCCAGCTCCACCAGCTCCGCGTCCTCGAAGATCGTGCGGTCGAGGTGCGACATGATCGTGCGCTGCGGGTTGCCTCCCGCCTCCCTCACGATGGACATGATCTCGAGTGGCGAGCGCGGGTCGCGGCCAGGATGGATTAGTAACGCGGCTCCGGTTTCGCGCTGTGCCCGTGCCGAGGCCCGCAACGAGCGTCGCTCGTTCTCGGTTAGCGGCCAGGAGCAGCCGATTTCCCCGATCACGCCCGCGCGGATCGTGGTGCCGTCGCAGCCGTCGGTCACATCCGCCGCGATCTCCCCGGCGATGCGCTCCTCGTCGCGATCGTCCATGTCGAGCGGATGGAAGTCGGCGACGTAGTGCCCCGCGCCCATCACGATGTGCAGTCCCACCGCCTGCGCGATCCGCACGAGCGCCTTGGGCTGGCGGTGCAGGTCGAGATTGGTCGCGTCGACGATCGCCCGTCCCCCGGCCTCGTGGAAGGCGCGGATCTCGGCGATAGCCAGATCCTCGTCTTCCAGCAGCATGTTGTCCGGATGCATCGCCCAGTTGCGCCGCACCCAGCCGACCGTCTCCAGCCGCAGCGGATCGGCGCTGCGCGGGTCGTCCGACTCCAGCCGCGGCGCCGGCACCGGCAGCTCCCCGCGCTCGGCGGCTTCGCGCTGCCAGCGACCGAATTCGATCAGCAGGTGTTCGTGGGTCAGCGTCACACCCAGCTCGCCGGGATCAATGTCGCCCAGCACGGTTCGCACGATTGGCGTCACGAGCAACTCCTCACTCAATCCGCTTCGGGGCCGCGACATGCTACCGCCGCGAAGCGAGCCGCACCTGACTGGCCTATCCTTGCCACGTTGCTGCTGCAGCTGGGCGGGTGCTGCGAGACGGCGGGGGGGGGGTGTGGCGATGCCTGATCTCGTGCTCCCTACGGCCATTCTCGCTCTTGCCACTCTGCTTGTCGCCTCCTGCGGCGGGTCCAGCGGCCCGGATCCACCCGACAGCTGGGATCCGCGAATCCTCGATCTGGTGGAGTTCACGGAGACCAAACGCGGGCTGGACTTCCTGCATCCCGTCGCTATCGATTTCCTGGACGAGGAGGAGTTCCTCGTCCGCTACGAAACCGACACGGACCTTTCGGACGAGGACCGGCGCGAGATTGAGCAGATCACGACGGCACTCCGCGCACTCGGACTCGTCCCCGGCGAGCTCGATCTCCTGGCCGCCCTGGAAGACATCGCCGCCGGCGGCGTGACGGCCTACTATGACCACGGCAACGCGACGATGGGTATCCGTGGCGACGGAACCCTCACGGCCCGGACACGCGCCACGGTTGTGCACGAGCTGACGCACGCGCTGCAGGACCAGCATTTCGACTTGAGCCGGACCGACTCCGACGATGCGACCGAAGGCGAGGACTTCGGCTTCTCGGCGATCGTGGAGGCGGACGCGGAGCGGATCGAGGGCGCATTCATCGCCGCGCTGAGCCCATTCGAGCGTCGGGAGTACGATTCCGCTCAGAGCGCCGCCGATCCGGCAGCCCTTGATGACGTGCCGCCCGTGCTGCTGGAGGCATTTCTAGCCAGTCGCGTCCTAGGCGAGTATCTGCTCGCCGCGCTGTTCGCGATCGTGGGTGAGACGGCGGCGGACGACGCCCTGCGCGACCCGCCCATGACGGTCGAACAGGTGATCGATGCCGAACGCTACCTGGAACGGGATCCGGCGCTCGCCTTCGATCCGCCGGCTTTGGAAGACGGCGAAGATCTGCTGGCCGCGGATCTCGCCATTTCCGACTCGCTGGTCGTGCTGCTGCTGGGCGAGCGGGTGGGTTTCGATCTCGCCTGGCGCGCTGCGGACGGCTGGGGCGGTGGTTCGAGCGTGCTCTTCCGGCGCGGAGAGACCGACTGTGTGCGCATCGCGATTGCGGGCGACAGCGAGCGCGACCTGGACGAGTTGATGAACGCGTTCCGCGTCTGGGTCCTGACGATGCCGGATGCGGCCGCAGAGCGCGTCGACGGCGTCGCACTGCTGGCCTCCTGCGACCCCGGGTCGGACTTCAAGCCGCCTCCCAGCCCCGACGCCCACCGCACCTTCTCCCAGCTGGTCTTCCGCGCCGAGCTGATCGAAGTGCTACGCGAGGTCGGCTTTGGCGACCATGCCCGCGCAACGTGCATCGTCGACGAAATGCGCGCCGTCTTCGGGATGGACAGGCTGCGCGAGCTCGCTGGGCGGGGCGCTTCGGTCGCGGAGGTCGCGCTGGTCCAGCGGGAGCGGGACGCGGCCGCGAGCGGGTGTGTGCTGGCCTGAGCGGCACATCCGGCCCGCGAGATCGTTCGCCCACTCCCGCCGGCTGCTGACCGCTTGTCGGTATGGGAGGTGCCATCGGATAGGGTGCGCCCGATGGGGGGCTTGTGACGAACGATCGCGTCAGCTTGCCGGCGATCCAGTACGTCGCGTCCAGCGACGGCGTCAGTGTGCCCTTTTGGCGCACCGGGTCGGGCCCGCCGCTGATGATCTTGAACACCTGGAACATCAGTCACATCGAAGCTGAGTGGGCGATGCCCGAGGCCCGCGCTGCCGATCTGCAACTTGCTCAGCGCTTCACTGTCATCCGCGCCGATCTGCGCAACTCCGGACTCGCTACGCGGGGCGTGGAGCGCTTCGACCTCGACGCGCTGGCGGACGATCTTGGTGCTGTCATCGAAGCGATCGGTGAGCCCGTCTTCCTGGTTGGGATGCACCACTCCGGCAAGGTTGCCGTGCGCTACGCCGCACGAATCCCCGAGCGGGTCCGGCGGCGGCTGCTGTTCGAGGCGCCCATCGGCGAGATCTTCAGCGGGCCCGAGTTCCGGGGCATCCCGCTATCTCGTTCCCTTGATCGAAGAGAACTGGCCCCTCTACAACCGCCTTGTGGTGGCCGCCTTCTTTGGGCTTGAGGACGCGCAGCGGGCCCGCGACTTCGCGGCCTTCAGCGAGAGCCTCTACGCGGACGACCCGGGTGAGTATCGCCGCGGCACGCAGGAGATGGCGTGAGCCGAGATCCAGGACGATCTTCCCCACCTGCAATGTCCCGTGCGAATCCTGCATCAGCCGTGCCTGGCCGAGATTGATCGTGCGCGCGAGGTGGCCCGCATCCGCCCCGGCACCTCGATCTCCGTCCTCGACGTCGACGAGACGATCCCCTTCTTTCCGGCGCTGGCGATCCCTCACGTCGAGGAGTTCTTCGGCGAAGAGGCCGCCGGTGGTCTGGCGTCGGAAGGCGACTCCCCCGCGAGCAGTTTCCGCACACTGCTCTTCACGGACCTGTCCGCCTCAACTTCGACGACGCAACGCCTGGGCGACGCCGCGGCTCACGACCTGGTTCGCGCCCACAACGAGATCGTGCGTGCCGCTCTGGCTGCGCACGGCGGCCACGAGATCAAGCACACCGGCGACGGCATCATGGCCTGGTTCCTGGCCGTCTCCAACGGGCTGGACTGTTCTCAGGCGATACAAGGCGCGGTCGACGGTCTGGGCAATCCGGACCTGGGCATCAAGATCGGCCTCAATGCCGGCGAGCCGATCGCGGAGGAGGACGACCTCTACGGCACCGCCGTGCAGATCGCCGCGCGCGTCACCGATCAGGCGGCGGCCGGCGAGATTCTCTGCACCAACGTCGTACGCGAGCTCGTCGCCGGCAAGGAGTACCTCTTCGCCGAACGAGATCCCGCCGCGCTGAAGGGCGTCGAGGAGTCCGTGCGCCTCTTCGAGCTACGCTGGGCGTAGTTGCGTGTGGTGGCGCTGAGGCCCGACCGATGAAGACAGCTCTGAGTGCCTTCGCGCTTGTCGTCGCGGCGCTGGCCGGAGCGGGGCTGATCGCGGGCTCCGGCGCCGCTCACGCCTGCACGCTCGATCGAACACCTTCGCCGGCCGGGCTGGTGTCCGACCAGGTCGCCGCTGCGGACCTGATCGTGGTCGGGGTCGTGACCGAGGAAACCGTCGTCGGCGAGCACGGCGGCAATCCCTCCACGCCGACCTATGCCTCGACGGTCGACGTGCGCGCGGTCCTGGCAGGATCGTTCGACGAGCCGACCCTCCGGCTCACCCCGCTGGGCTGGCTCAGCGCGTCGTGCACAGGCGGTCCGCGCCTGCTCGAGGGCGAACGCGTGCTGCTCTTCCTCGAAACGGCGAACCCGTTCTATCAACAGGAGGGGATCGAATTCTCCGAGTGGCAGGGCGTGCTGCAAGGCGCGAAGTACTTCTTCCTCGACGACGAGGCTTTCTTGGAGGAGCAGTTCAGCTTTGAGGGTGGGCGTGAGCTGGCAGCGGCCGGCGATATCGTCGCGCTGATCGCCGCCGTCGCGGCGGCGGCGCAGAGCGACGGGGAGGAGATCGCCCGTGCCGTTCTGGCCGCGCTGGGCGAAGATGACGACGAAGGCCGCAACGTGCTCTTGCCCGTGCTGGGCACGATCCTCGGAGTGACAGTCGTCGCGGCCGGGGTGCTGCTGTTCGGCTGGCGCCGCGCCCGGATCCGCGCTGCGCGCCCTGCTAGCGGCCCTTGAAGACCGGCCGGCGCTTCTCCATGAAGGCGCTACGGCCCTCGCGGTAGTCCTCGCTCGCGAAGCATTCGGCGACGAGCTGCTCGATAGCGGCCGTGTCTCGCCTCGACTCGTCCTGCAGCGTGGCATCGACCGACTTGCGAATCGCGTTGATCGTCATCGGCGCGTTGTCGGCGATGGTCGCGGCCAGCTCGTTAACGGTGATCTCGAGCTCGTCGACGGGGACGACGCGGTTGACCAGGCCCCAGCGCATGGCGTCCTCGGCCGGGAAGCGCCTGCCGGTGAGCAGGATCTCACGCGTCTGCGACGGACCGATCAGGTCCACTAACGCCTTGACGCCACCAAAGCCGTAGCCCAGGCCGAGCCGCGCCGCGGGCACGCCGAACTGGGAGTCGTCCGAGGCGATGCGCAGGTCGGCGCGCATCGCGGTCAGCAGGCCGCCGCCCATGCAGAAGCCCTGAATCATCGCGATCAGCGGCTTGCCCAGCGTCGTGTAGCCGCGGTTTGCGTCGGACGCGATTTGGTCGTACTGGGCGATCGCCTCGGGCGATGAGCGTCGCTGTTCGAACTCGGAGATGTCGGCTCCGGAGACGAAGGCCTTGCCGCCCGCGCCGGTCATGACGACGACGCGGATCTCGTCGTCGGCGGCGAACTCGCCTAGGATTTTGGGGATGGCCTGCTGCATCTCCAGCCCCAGCGCGTTGCGACGCTCGGGGTTGTTGAAGATCATCCAGCCCACGCCGCCGTCCTTGTGGGCTTTCATCTTTTCAGTGCTGAGTTGCATTCTTTCGTCTTTCAGTGGTGAACGCCGCTGGGGGACTTTGTGATGGCGTCGCCTGCGATGTGGGAAGGTCCGCCTGGTCTCGGAACGTGCGTCAGATCGCGCCCTGGTCGCGCAGCGGCTCCCATCGTAGGAGGAATCGGCTGCCCGTTGCGCTTGGCGCTGGGACCTTCGCCAGCGCGTACTGTGGGGGAGGCACCGGGCGGACCACGACGGGCCTAAAGATCACTCCGCACTTGCGGCCAGACCTTGCGTCGCGAGCGATTCGGCCAGGGCCACGAGTTCGTCGCGCGGGAAGACGCCCCGGACGGTCCAGTAGCCGCCGTCGGCTGTGGTCCACTGCACCGCATTGCGGACGCCGCGCGCGAGCTGCGCTTCGTCATCCGGGAAGTTGAAGCCGATGTAGACGCCTTGGCGGCTGGCGACGACGAGGCATTCGAGGGGGCGGGTGGTGAAGCCTGGGTAGGCGGTTGGCGGGATGCGCGCATCTTTTTCGCGGGGCAGGCCGCGCCGCCAACTGCCGTAGACCAGGAGGTCGGCGCTGGCCAGGCGCGGGTTGATGAAGACGGCCGTGCTGGATCGCGCGTACCAGGTGCTGACCTCAACCAACTCTTCGGTTTCGGGGTGCAGGACGACGATCACGGCGCCGATGCGATAGCCGGTCGGGACCGGATCCAGCCTGGGGATCTCGAGCCAAGGCACGACGGTCTCTGCTTCCGCGAGATTGCGGAAGACCTGGGCACCGGGCACGTCCGCAGGGCTGCCGTCGCCGGGCGACCAGGGCGCGACGCGTGACTCCGTCGTGACGATGGTTTCGACCGCCGCGGGATCGCGAGCGACGACGAAGTCCCCCCAGCGGCGGAGGTCATCGTCGTCGGTCAGGCACGTGGAGACCGGCGCGGGCGAGGGTGTGGACTCAACGTCTGCCGTGACCGAGTCGTCCTCGGGCTGCTCGCTTGAGGTGGTGGTCGCTCCGGTAGTCGGGGCGGCGGCGTCTGGGGTGGTCAGTTCCGAGGTCAGCGGATCATCGACGGGCACCTGTTGCGATTCCGCCAACTCGTTGGCCGAACACGCAAGCAGGACGACGGCGGCAATCGCCAGCAGCAGGAGGCTCGCTCGCGATACCACTCGTGCGTTCCTCGCCATACGCTCCACGTAACCTAACGAGGTAAGCGCCGGCTCGGTTCCGCAGTTAATCGCGAAAGAGTGCCTGAGCCTGTGCCGGGTTGGGCACCGTCGGATGGTGGGCGGTGCAATCGGGTCCGACGCCGCTGCTCTATCGTCAGCCGGACCGGCACGCTCGGATCGGCGCGGCCCGAGACCCGCCGCGAGCGGCGCGCGATCAGATGGTGCCCTGGTCGCGTAACTTGGCGATCGACTCTGCGTTGTAGCCGAGGTCGGTGAGGATCTCTTCGTTGTGTTCGCCGAGCTCGGGGGTGGGCAGGTGCATGCGCCCGGGCTGCGGCGTGCGGGTCAGGTTGATGGGCTGACCGACGACGCTCAGCTCGCCGCGCGTGTGGTGGTCCATGGGCTGGGCGATGCCGAGGTGTTGGACTTGTTCATCGGCGAAGGTCTTGTCGATCGTGTTGATCGGGCCGCAAGGCACGCCCGCTTCGTTGAGCCGCTCGATCCAGAAGTCGCTCGACTCGTGCTTCGTTTTCTCGCCGATCGCGGCGTTGAGCGCGACCCGGTTCTGGGAGCGCAGCGCGCCGTGCTGGTAGTCGGGATGGTCGATCAGTTCGGGCGCGCCGATCGCGTCGCACATGCGCTGGTAAAGCCGCCCGCCCGAGGCGGCGATGTTGATGTGGCCGTCGGAGGTGGGGAAGACGCCGGTGGGGATGCCGGTGGGATGGTCGTTGCCGGCCTGGGGCGGCACCTCTTTGTCGATCAGCCAGCGCGCGGCCTGGAAGTCGAGCATTGCGATCTGGGCCTCTAACAAGGAGGTATGGACCCACTGGCCCTCGCCCGAGCGCTCGCGTTCGATCAGGGCCAGGAGGATGCCCTGGGCGAGGAAGCCGCCCGCCGTAAGGTCGGCAATGGGGATGCCGACGCGGACGGGGCCCTGCCCCGGCAGCCCGGTGATCGACATCAGTCCGCCCATCCCCTGCGCGATCTGGTCGACCCCCGCCCGATCGCCGTACGGCCCGTCCTGGCCGAACCCCGAAATACTGCCGTAGATGATGCGCGGGTTGACGGCGCGACAGGCCTCGTAGTCGATGTTTAAACGGTGCTTCACGGCGGGACGGTAGTTCTCGACCACGACGTCGGCCTTGGCGGCCAGCTTGAGGAAGATCTCGCGCGCCTGGGGGTCCTTGAGGTTGAGCGTGAGCCCGCGTTTGTTGCGGTGCAGGTTCTGGAAGTCGGGGCCCTCACGCGCGCCGGTGATGCCGTCAGCCTTCTTGGGGTCGATCGGCTCCTCAATCTTGATCACGTCGGCACCCCAGTCGGCGAGCTGGCGCGTGGCGGTGGGGCCGGCGCGGGCGCGGGTCAGGTCGAGCACGAAGATGCCGTCGAGCGGGAGTCGAACCACGTTTTCCTCCCTTGAGGACGGTCCTTTTGCGGGCGGTCGCTCGCCGGGAAAGGATAGCTTGGCTCGGCGCTAACCTGCGGCCGTCCGCCTGGGGCGGCGTGGCGCCCGCTCGCCTATTGTGTCGCGTGAAGCGCCCGCTGGCGGCGTCTTCAGGAAATGAGACGAGCATGCCCGACGATCGACGTACCGCCCTCGTGACCGGCGCTGGACGCGGCATCGGCCACGCGATCATGGAGCGCCTGCTGGCCGACGGTTACGCCGTCGTGGCGGGCGAGGTCGCGCCGGGTGGCATCGCCGCGCTAGAGGAAGAGGCCAAGCAGCACGTCGTCGACGGTGAGGACTTGCTCGTGCCGGCCGCGCTCGACGTGACCAAGCTCGACCAGATCGCGGCCGCCGCGCAGGAGCGCTGGGGCCGGCTGGACGTGCTGGTCAACAACGCCGGTCGCAACCGCGCCGTCGATTCGCTGTCGGCCTCCGGCGAGGACTGAGACTGGGTGCTGGACACCAACCTCAAGGCGGTCTTCTTCTGCTCGCAGGCGGCGGCGCGGCTGATGGCGGAGGCCGGGAGCGGGTCGATCGTCAACATCAGTTCGACGTCGGCCAGCGGGATCGAAGGTAACGCGCCCTATAGCGCGTCGAAGGCCGGGGTGATCGGCCTGACCCGTTCGATGGCGACGGAGCTGGGGCCGCCGGGCATCCGCGTCAACGCCGTCGCGCCCGGCACGACGCTGAGCGACTGGGTGGTGCGCAACCGGCCTGACGAGGAGTTGCAGGCATCGGCCGAGAGGAACCCCCTGCGTCGCAACGCGGAGCCCGAGGACATTGCGGCGGTGGTCGCCTTCCTGGCCTCGGACGACGTGCGGCACGTGACCGGCCAGGTCAATTCCGCTCCGGCGGCTGCTGGATGCCCTGATCCGCTAGTCTCCCGCTCCACGAATAGTTGGACGGGGGATAATTTAGGCAAGTAATATTGATCGTCAACTGGCAGGTCAAAGAGGGGCAGGCGGCGGCCTGGGCGGAGGT
>CAUYZA010000032.1:0-16021 GCA_963577225.1 Dehalococcoidia bacterium
CCATAGTCGTTGTAGCGAAAGTTCGGGCTCAGGCTGGAGCGGGCGCTTACACGTGTGAACTTGATCCGATGCCGCCACGACCCGCCTCGGCTGGCCCGGCGCAGCCCCGTCGACGGACCGCCCGGTGACTCACACGGCGACACGATCGCCGATTGCTCGTAGTAGTCGCGCTGGTAGAAGTCCTCGCACCACTCGTGCACGTTCTCCGCCATGCAGCGCAGGCCAAACTGATTGGCGCACTCGACACCGGGCACGTGCGGCCCAGACGCCTCCGCCACGAACTGCTGTGGCAGATGCGATGCCGGGTCGTTTTCGCCCCAGGGCCAGTCGGACGCGCGGCCCCCGCGCGCGGCGAACTCCCGCTCGGCCTCCGTCGGTAGCCGGTACGGCACGTTCGTTTGAGCCGCCAGCCAGTCGCAGTAGGCCGTCGCCTCGTGCCACGACACCCCCACGACGGGTTGCTCGGGCGCATTGAAGACGGGATCATCGTCAAAGCGGGGGAGTGGTATCCCGCTTGCCTCGACGTAGCGCGAGTATTCGGTATTCGTGACCGGCAGGACCGCGGCGCGGAACGGACCTAGTCGCACCCGGTGGGCGGGTCGCTCGTCGCGACGACGTTCGTCGTGGCCCATCATGAATTCGCCGCCGCGCAGCGAGACGAGCTCTGGCAGGATCGCGCCTTGGTCGGTTGCGGCGTTCATCGACGGCAGTCTATCGACTGGGCCCGCTGTACGCTCCCTGAGCCCGCGCGACGGACCAGCTGAGGAGCAAGTGATGGCGGAGTTCGCAGACCGTTTCACGCCCGACGGCGATCAGGTTCCATTCCCCTCCGACAACGACGTGCTCTACGAAAAGGAAGACGACTTCGCCTGGATCACACTTAACCGCCCGCTGATTCTCAACGCCGTCGACTGGTCGCTGCGTCGGGGCCTCGCCCGGCATCTCGAAACCGCCGCCGCAGACGACGAAGTTCGAGCCGTGATCCTGCGCGGCGCCGGCCGCGCCTTCTCCGCCGGCGGCGACCTGCAGTCCTGGCCGGAGCCCGACGACGGTGTCGAGACGCCATCGATGATGGACATCGTGGCTCTCATCTGGGACCTGCCCAAGCCGGTCATTGCCGCGGTGCGCGGTCACGCCGTCGGCCTCGGCTTCGAGCTGGCGGGACTCTGCGACATCACCATCGCGGCCGAGGACGCCAGGCTGGGCGAAATTCAGATCCGCCACGGCTTCGGCCCGCCGATCCTGATCACGCCGTTCCTGGCGGGCCTCAAGGGAGCCAAAGAGATCCTCATGCTGGGCGGGATGATGGATGGCGCGCAGGCGCAGCGACTTGGCATCGTCAACCGAGTCGTGCCGGAGGATCAGGTCTTCGACGAGGCGGCCAAGATGGCGCGCCACTTCGCCGCCTTGCCGCGCACGACCGTCGCGCTCAACAAACTGCTCGTGAATCGCGTCTACGAGCTGGCCGGCGTGCGCGAGGCTTTCGACTACTCGTCCGACGAAACCCTCGCCGCGCTCTCGGAACGCACCCGCGACGACCAGACCGCCGCCGAACGGTTGCGCGTGCTCCAAGCGGATGGCTGGCAGGCGTTCCTCTCCAAGCGCGACGAGGCGTTCAGCACCTAAGGCGAGCCAAGAGGCACTAGCCTGGCCCCGAGGCGAGCTTTCCACGAGCCGGCATAGGCAACAGCAGCGGATGGGGTAAATCGACCGTCCGCCTCCCTAGGCTGGGCGGCATGACTGGAGTTGCACTCCTGAAACGCGGGCGCCCCCCGCACGACGACGTCCTCACCCCCGCAGAATGGCGGGTGCTGGCCTACGTCCAGCTGGGACGCAGCAACCCCGAAATCGCTGAGCATCTCGGGGTCTCGGTCAACACGGTCCGCTATCATCTCGGCAATTTGCTGGCCAAGTCCGAACGCGACTCCCGTCGCGAGCTCCGCGGCTGGCGACCGCAGGGCCTGACCGGCGCGCGTGCCGAGGCTCCGTTCTTTCGCGGCGATCGCGTCGCCTCCCTGCGTGGCCTGCTGGCCCAGCCCGAGGCCGAGACCTTCGGCCTCAGTGCCAGCGACCTGCTTCGTTTCGGCTCCGACCAGACCGACAGCGAAGCCCCGCTCTTCAGCGGCACCGTCGAGTACGTCGCCCGCGTCGATGCGCTGGACGACGACACGCTCACGCTAGCCCTGCCCGAGCCCACCGACCTGCAAGCCGGCGACTGGACTGCCGTCAACGGGGTTCGTCTCGTCGTCGAGAGCTCGGAGCAACGGCGCGTCGTCGTGGGCGTACCGCAAGGCGCGCACCGCCGCACTAACCTCGGGGCCCTCAAGCCACAAGACGGCGTCAACTTCGAACCCGCCCGCCGCGTCACCGACCGTCTCAGCGGACACGTCGTCAGCGGCATCGTCGAAACAACCGCCACGCTGCGCGCTCTCGATCCCGAAGGCGATGCCATCGTCGCCGCCTACGAGACGCCCCGCGAGCTCCTGCCGCGCATCATCGAGAAGGGACGCGTCGCCGTCGACGGCGTCAGCCTCACCGTCAGCGAACGGACGCGGAGCGGCTTCTGCGTCTCGCTCGCGCCGTTCACGCGCGGCCGTACCAACTTGGTCGATCGCCGCCTGGGCGAGCAGGTCAACATCGAAACCGACGTGCTGGCCCACGTCGTCGACCGCCTGATCGAAAGAGCGATCGCCGGCGACGTCGACCACAGCCAAGAGATAGCCCCAGCGAATGCCAACGGGAATGGAGAGGTCGATGGTGACCCAGACTGAGCGATCCCAATACGTGATCGATGTGCCCCAGGCCACCAGCCTGTTCCAGGCTGGCCGGCCCTTGATCATCACCGACGACGAGAAGCGCGAGAACGAGGGCGACATCGCCATCCCCGCGCAGTACTGCACGCCCGACTGGATCAACTTCATGGCGGTGCACGCCCGCGGCCTGATCTGCGCCCCGCTCGACAACGCCACGGCCGATCGGCTTAACCTGCCGCCGATGGTGGAGGACAACGAAGCCGAACTGGGCACCGCCTTCACCGTCAGCGTCGAGGCCCGCACCGGTGTGACAACCGGCATCTCCGCCGCCGATCGCTCCCGCACGGTTCAGCTCCTCGCCGATCCGGCCACCAGCGCGACTGACCTTGTTCGCCCCGGGCATATCTTTCCCCTGCGCGCCCGCGACGGTGGCGTCCTGGAGCGCGGCGGACAGACCGAGGCCTCCGTCGACCTCTGCCGGCTGGCCGGGCTTGAGAGCGTCGCCGTCATCTGTGAGGTCATCCGCGACGACGGCACCATGGCGCGCATGCCGGACCTTGAACGCTTCGCTGCCCAGCACGATCTGCGTATCGTCACGGTGGAGGCTCTCCGCCTGCACCGTGACGCCTGACTGAGGGGGCGCCCGACGAGCGCGGTCGGCGCCACCCGCTAACCTGCGCCGATGAGCGACTTCGACAATCCCTACCCCGCCTTGCGCGAGATGGAGGCGGTGCCCCTCTTCGCCGACCTCGGCTACCGCTTCAGCGACGCCGGTGAGGGCTTCGCCGAGATCACCTTCAAAGCCAGCGACCGCTCGCAGAACCTCTACGGCATCGTGCACGGTGGCGTCTGGCTCTTCCTGGCCGATTCCGCCATGGGCGGCGCGCTGGGAACCGTCGTGGCGCTCGAGCATCGCGTGATCACGACGCAGGCCGAATTTCGTTGGCTGCGAGCGTTGGCCGGCGACACGATTGTTGCGAAGGCGCGGGTGCTGCGCCGGGGCCGCACGGTCAGCCACTGTGCGGTGGAGCTGTTTGACGAAGAGGGCACGTTGGTTGGATCTGGCAGCGGGACCTACGTGATCCAGGTTCCGGCGGACTGAGCCGGCCGCGGAAGCGCGTTATTCGTTGACCCAGGCCTTGACCAGCTGGTGGGCGATCGCCATCGGCCCCGGCACCTTCAGCTCCGGGATCGAGTCCGGATCCTCCAGCGAGCGCCGCGCCTCGTCGCGCGTAAACCACTGCGCGTCGTCCAGCTCCATCTCGTCGATTTTGATCTCCGTGCTGCCCGCCTCGGCGATGCAGCCGATCATCAACGACATCGGGAACGGCCAGGGCTGCGACGAGTGATAGCGTACGTTGATCGCGTCAATGCTGGTCTCTTCCTTGACCTCGCGCCGCACCGCCTCTTCGATCGTCTCGCCGTGGTCGACGAACCCCGCAAGCGCGGAGAACATGCCCGGCGGCCAACTCTTCTGCCGCCCCAACAGGCAGCGCTCACCGTCAGTCACCACCACGATCACGACCGGATCCGTGCGTGGGAAGTGTTCCGCGTTGCAAGAGTCGCAGCGCCGCATCAGTCCGCCCTGGTGCATCGAAGTCTGTTCGCCGCAGATCGGGCAGAACTGATGACGCGCGTGCCAGTCGATCTGCGCCTTGGCTTGCGCCAAGATGCCGGCTTCCTCAAGCGGCAGGAGTGTGGCCGCGCTGCGTGCGTCGGCGTAGCTCGCCCCCTCCGCCAGGATTGGGGTGGCACCATCGAGCTTGGAGACGTTGATCGCGAAGTGCGCGACCCCGTCGAGCAGCCCTAGGAGTACCGGCGCCGTGCCGTCGTCGCGCTGTGCAACCGCCTCTGGCCCCACCCAGGCCAGATGCGGCGCATCACCCTCGACGATCGGGATGTTCAGCCGCCACAGCGCCAAGATCCGCGTGTCGGCGCGCTCCAACTGGGCGTTGATCCAGTCGGGGTCGCGCCGCTGCACGGCGGCGCGGTCGAGCGGGTTGCCTCCGAAGGTGTGAGGAACAGTCATGGCACAGGCGGGATCAGTTGGGCAACCAGTTGGTCTGCGCAATGTGGATCTTGAGTCCGCGCGCCCGGTCGTCCTCGGTTGAGGCGCGCAGCATCACGTTCTGTGCTTCCGCCGCCTGCGGGTCGCTGCGCGGGAAGGGCGCAGCGTGCCAGTTGACTTGGGCGATGCCCCATTCGTCTGTCTCCGTCTCGAAGGCCGGCGTCTTCTCCGAGCCCAACCCGCCCGGGCCGCTGGCGATCTCAAAGACCACCTTCGCCTCAGCCAGCGAGCCGTTGAGTTCGGAAACGACCGCGTTGACCATGCGATAGCCGGTCTCACCGGCGTCAGCGGGGGTCAACGAAACTTCAATCGTGTCTTCAAGCATCGCGCCTGAGTCTAGCAGCCACCCTCCTGCGGGCCAGTGTTCCCAGGCTCCCGCTGGACGTGGGCGACCCCGAGATCCGGGGGGTCGCCTCCAGGCTCACCGGATTCAGCGCGATGAGCGGCCGCAGACCGGTCCCGGCGGCGCCTCGCGGCGGGTCGACGGGCGCGCCCGGCGCGGGCTCGAGCTCCCGCTGCAGTTCACGGAGGCCGTACAGAGTCTGTCGGGCGAAGACGAGAAATTTCTGGCCGGCAGGCGTTGGGTTGACGCCGCTCGACGCTCGTCGCAGCAGCAACGTGCCAAACTCCGACTCGAGCCGCTGGAACTGGCGGCTCACGCCCGGCTGCGAGCGATGCAACCGCTCCGCCGCCACAGTGAACGAACCCGCCTCAACCACCGCCAAGAACGACTCCAGTTGCGCGATATCCATCGAGCGCACGGCCTCCCCGAATGCAACGGCCGCATTCTACCGCTGTCTGGTAAGACTTGCTTCATACCGGAAGGGTCAGTGTCAGGCGCGGATCAGCCGCTGCACTTCGTCGATGGCGGCCAGCGCGTCGTCCTGCGCCCGGTGATGGCCGTAGAGCATCGGCGCCACCGCCTCGATCGCGTCGGCCAATTCGGGATCGCGGCTGCGCAGCAACTCGTGCGCAGCATCGGCGGATCCGCCGCTCTCGTTCCAGACGGCGCGCAACGCCTCCAGCACGAAACAGCCACCGATCGCCTGGATCCGCTCTTCCCAGCTGAGATCGAGTCGGTCCAACGCGTTGCTGATCTCGCGAGCACGATCGAAGGGGGCAGGGCGCTCGTCGGTCTGAGGTGAGGAGAACCGGCTCAGCGCCGCATCCAGCGAGAGTTGCTCGCTGGAAGTCTGCTTCGGCGTAGCCACGGGTGGGCCCCTCGCATTCTGCCAACTCAGCCATCAGCGACGACTTTACCACGGATGCAGACAGATGTTCGACTGCTACACCGCGGCGAATCAGCTCGCCACCCGCCTCAGTTACGCTCCCCCACCATGGATAACAGACCTCGCTTCGTGCCCGGTCGCGAGTTGGCGCAGGCCTTCTATTGGCAGGCTGTCCGGCCAATCCTGGACGGCCACCTGCCCGGGCTGCCGCACGCGGCGGGGCTCGTGGGACGAGGCTCGGAGGTCCAAGGCTTCGACGATCTCACATCGACCGATCACGCCTGGGCGCCCCGCGTCGACCTGTAGCTCGCGGACGATCAGGTCGACGCGATGGCCGGGTCGATTGAGGACTTGCTTGCCCGAGAGCTGCCACCAGAGTTCATGGGCTACTCGACACACATGCAGGAAGACGGCGACGACTCAGGGACACTGATCCGGCGCCCGGCGCCGGATGGCCCGATCAGGCCGAACGTGAGTGTTTCATCCGTGCGCCGAATCGTGGAGTCCATCCTGGGCCTGTCCCCCGACCAGCCCCCCGATCTCATCCGCTGGCTGACCCTCCCGCAGCAATCGCTGCGCGAGATCGTGAGCGGCCCGATCTTCCACGACGACTTCGACGCGTGGGCGCCGTTGCAATCGCGCTTCGCCTGGTACCCTGACGACGTCTGGCGCTACTTGCTCGGGGCTCAATGGCAGGCCGTTGGGCAGCTTGAGCCATCGATGGGCAGGGCGGCCCAAGTTGGCGACGAGCGTGGCGCTCGCCTGATCGCGGCCCGGCTGACGCGTCTGTCGATGGAGCTGGCCTTTCTGATCGAGCGGACCTACCAGCCCTATTGGAAGTGGTTCGGTACCGCGTTCGACGCCTTGCCCATCGCCGCCCGGCTCGGACCCACCCTCGACGCGACGCTTGCCGCCAACGACCACTCCACCCGCGATTCCGCCTACGGCGAAACCATGGGCCTGCTGGTCAGAGCCTTCAACGCGCTCGAGTTGGGCCCTTCCGCGGAGACCGAGCTACAGTCCTTCCACAGCCGCCCCTTCCGAGTGATCGGCGGCGAACGCATCGCCGCGGATCTGCTGGACACGATCACGGAGCCTGAGCTTGCGGCGTTGCCGCCGGTTGGAAGCATCGACCAACTCACGGACGTGACCGACCTGCTCAGCAGCGCCGAACGCGCTGCTCGCCTCGACTCGCTCTACCGGCCCCAACGGGGCGGGCACGCGAAAGCCTAGAGGTCGACCAGCGAACGGACGTCCTGCTTCGCCTCCAGGATCCCGGCCCAGATATCTCCGACCGCCGTGACCCGGTCGGGCGCGGTCCAGATGTTGTAGGTGAGCGGGTCGGCCTGGGCGACCTCGTCCCAGCGCAGCTGCATCGAGACCGGCGCGCCTGGGTTGGCGCGCGGTGAGTAGATCGCGGCCAGGCTCTTGATCCGGCCGATCTGGTTGACGTCGATGTAGACCTTGCCGATGCGCTTCGTCTTGTCGAACTGCGTCGTCACTTCCTTCGGATGCGCGGCCACGAGCGCGCCGGCGATCGCGTTGCAGACCGCGCGCACCACGTCGTAGGTGAGTTTGCGCACGATCGGCACGAAGATATGGATGTCGCTCGCGCCCGATGTCTTGACGAAGCTGCGCAGCCCCGCGCTGTCCAACAGCTCCTTCAGCCAGAGCGCCACGCGCCGCGTCTGTTCAAAGCCCGCCCGCGTCAACGCGTTCTTCTGAACGCTCGTCTCCCCCTCCTCAGGAATGAACGGATCGAGGTCGAACAACAGGAAGTCGGGGTAATTCAGCAGCGACTTCTCGATCTGCGACTTCGAGCCGCCGAACGTCGTCGAGGCCGACGCCCCCTCCGGCTCGGGCACCGTGCGCGCCAGCGAAACGTGCAGCGTCAGATCGGCCAGATTCCCCAGCCAGAGCAGCGTGGGGACGTTGTTGCAAAGCAGGTAGTCGCCGTCGGCGCTGTTCTCGTCGGTCCAGAGCGCGACCGGCGTGACGAAAGGGGGCATCGTCTGCGTCCATTGCTTCTGATAGAAGGACTTGCCTGCCACACCATTTGGGTAGCGGGTCAGGGTCAGCGGCCGGTTCGCCACGTGCGGCACGATCACCCCGCCCATCTTGGCGAAGTACGTCAGCAGGTCACGCTTCGTCACAGGCGGCAGGTCGCCCGACGCGGGCCACATCTCCTTGTCCAGGTTGGTCACCTTGAGCGAGTCGCCGCCGATTGTGAGCGTCGTGTCGCCTCGCCCCGCCTCGATCTGCGCCAGCAGCGAAGCGTCGCCCGCATCCGACGCCGGGACGCTGCTCGCCGTGGAGAGCGCAGCGCCTCCGTCGTGAGCTGCGGCGACGACGTCGTGCGGGCTCTTGTCCGTGCGTTCGCGCAGAAAGACCGGCGCGCGCACCTGCCCAGCCCACGTCACCTCCGCGTACTTCAACTCCAGCACCAGCTCGTGGCGCACGTACGTGGTGAGCTTGGCGTCCGGCGGCTCCGCGCTAAACGGGTTCTCGTCCACGACCAACTGATCGAGTTGCGCCCGCATCGCGACCAGGACTTCTTCGCGGAAGCCGCTGCCGACGCGACCCATGTAGCCCAGCGAGCCATCCGCGCGGAACTGCCCCACCAGCAACGCGCCAAAAGTCGATGTGCGGCCGCCGTTGCCCTGGCGGAAGCCGCCCACCACGAACTCCTCGGTCTGCTGGGCCTTGACCTTGATCCAATCCGCCGAGCGCTTGCCGCTCCGGTAGGGGCGGTCCGCCCGCTTGGCGACCACCCCCTCGAACCCCTGCGCCACCAACGAGTCGAACACCCGACGCGGTGGCGCGTCGATTGCGGCCAGCACTTGCACGAACGCTGAAGGTTCGAGCAGCCGTGTCAGCACCTGTTTGCGCGTCCGCAGCGGTGTCTGCCGCAGATCGACGCCGTCTACGTGCAGCACGTCGAAGGCGTAGTAGATGACCGGGATCTCCGCGTCGGCCGAAGCTGATCGCGCCTCGCCAGATCGCTCGTGCCAGCATTCGGCACCTCCTCTGCCCCGAATCGTAGCTCGATGTCCCCGGCGTCGGCGCGCCGGGACGCTGGCTTCCGGAGTGGGCGGGTACTAGACGCCAAGCTCAATTGAGCCCGCGACGTTGGGCTAGGGCGAGGGCCGGCCCGTTAACGTAGCTTCGCACCGGGCACGCTGCCAAAGACGGGCTGCCCGGTCGGCGGATCGGGAACAAACCATGCGAATCGGACTCATGACCGGCGGCGCCGGCGATGCGGCGAGCGTCGACGCGCTCATCGCCGACGCCAAGCTCGCCGAAGACGAGGGCTTCGCCGTCTACCAGATGGCCAACATCTCCAGCCACGACGCGATCATGTCGCTCGCCATGGCCGCGCTCCAGACGGACCGCATCGAGTTCATGTCCGCCGTTACCCCCACCTACCCGCGCCATCCGGTCGCGATCGCGCAACAGGCACTCACCGCGCAGTCCGTCTCGGGCGGGCGTTTCACCCTGGGCATCGGTCTCTCGCACAAGTTCATCATCGACGACATGCTCGGCATGTCCTTCGACCGTCCCGCTCGCCACATGCGTCAGTACCTCGAGGTGCTCATGCCGCTGCTGCACGGCGAACCCGCCAAGACGGATGGCGACCAATACCGCGTCGCGGCCGAGCTCGATGTGCCGGGCGGCACTCCCGTCTCCTGCATCACCGCCGCCCTGGGCCCGGCCATGCTCAAAGTCACCGGTGAACTTGCCGACGGCACGACCCTCTGGATGACCGGCCCCAAGACGATCGAATCCCACATCGCGCCCGGACTGCGGGTCGGAACTGAAGCAGTCGGCCGCCCCGACGCCCGCCTGATCTGCTCCCTTCCCGTCCTCATCACCCACGATGCCGACGCTGGCCGTGCCCAGGCGGCCGAGCAATTCGCGGCCTACAGCGCCATCCCCTCCTATCGCGGCATGCTCGATCGCGAGGGCGCCGACGGCCCCGCCGACGTCGCGCTGATCGGAGGCGAAGAAGAGGTCGAGAGCCAGGTACGCTGCATCAAGGACGCCGGCGCGACAGACTTCTGCGGCCACCTCTTCGGCGACGACGAGCAGATGACGCGCACGCGCGCCTTCCTGGCCGGGCTCGGCGGAGAGCTCTAGTCGTGGGACTGGCCGATCGCATTCCAGTTCTCTGGATCGTCAGGCCCGCGCTGCCACAATGAGCCCCATGAACAACTTCGAGATCGACGGCATCTTCAATCTGCGCGACGTCGGAGGCTTGCCCACGTCCGACGGCGGGCGGATCCAGTCGGCGCGCCTTTTTCGCTCGGGCTCTCCCGACCGCATCACCGACGACGGCGCTCGCCGCCTGCACGCCGAGCTCGGTCTGCGCACCGTGATCGACCTGCGCCACCCGGACGAGCTGAGCGACTCGCCGACGCGCGGCCCCCTGATCGCCGACCACATCACCCGGCACCACATCTCCCCCGTCTCCACCGAGCAGGGGATGGCCGAGTACGTCGACTCGATGAACATCGCCTACGGCCGAACCATGTCGCCGGAGCGGTACTTCGTCGGCTTTCGTCGTGGCGCTGCACGCTACGCGGAGGCGGCGCGCTTGCTGAGCGAGTCGACGACCTACCCCGTCCTGATCCACTGCACGGCGGGCAAGGACCGCACCGGCATCCTCACCGGCCTGCTGCTAGCGGTGGCTGGTGTCGCCGTGGACGACATCGCCGCCGAATACGCCGCCAGTAACGCCAGCATCGACAGCCTGATCGCCTACCTGCGCGAGTCGGGACGCGACCTGCCCGAGCCGGACGAGGAGCTCCGCGCTCGCATGGAAGTCAAAGCCGAGATGATCCACGGCTTCCTGGCGCTGGTCGGCGATGAGTTCGGCGACGCGCGGGGCTTCTTCACCGCGCAGGGCCTGAGTGAGGCAGAACTCGACGCGGTTCGCTCCGGCCTCGTCGACGTCTAGCGCAAAGTCCGTCTCAAGCGCCCGCGATTGCGAGCCGCAGGACCTAGCGCCCGCGGGTCGACCTGCACTCCACGGGCAGAGCCTCACCGATGGTCGGATTCGCCAGGAGGCAGTCGGAGTCTCCGGCGCTGCAGAACCCTTGCTCGACCCCGGCGACCACGTACTGGACCAAGAATTGGAACTCTTCCGTGCAGGTGCTGGGGTACGCCTGCACCGCTTGCAGCACGATCGGGACCGTCGAGGCCGTTTGCCGTTCCCCGAGCAGCGCGACCAGCGCTTCGGAAACGCCCTCGAGCTCCTCAATTCGGAACGTGGCCGTGGCAAGCTCGCGTCGTAGTTGAGTCCGCTCCTCCTGAATCTCGGCCAAGTCCGTCGCGAGCTGCTCCGCCTTCCGTTGCGCGCTCGCGCCGGCGGCCGCCAGTTCAGCGACCTTCCTCCGCGTCTCGTCGACCTCAGCCGAGAGGGCGTCACTCTCGCTGCGAGCTTCGTCGAGCTCTGCTTGCGATACACCCCAGCTAAGGCCGAGAGACCGATCCCAAGGCAAAGCAGCCCGCAGAACGCCAGGACATGTGGTGAATTCCTCAACGCGGGTTGCTCCCGTGGGCCTCCTGTCTCAGAGCTCTTCTACGCATGTGATCGTCCGGTCGCCTAGCTTCCAGCTGTCCTCCGTCGGCGCTAAGAAGAGTTCCGTAGTCCTCGGGCATCGAGCCGTAACCAATGTGTCGATCGCTGCCTGACCGGGCCAGGGTCCACTGTCGCGGATCAGGACGAGATCCAGGACTTTGTACTCCGCCCCGCCGCAGGGCACGAGTTCCACGTCGCCTACGTCGAGCACGACTTCGTCGGAAGACGGCAGGTCGTAGCAGTCCCCCTCGCGCAAGTCGAAGACGGACACGCGGCCTTCCTGGTGCCGGTCGTCTGCTTGCGTCGCGCCGCCCGCCGCGGCGTTCGCCTCGTCGATCCGCTCTTCATCGCCTCTAGTCCCGAAGAAGATGCCGACCACGACGATCCCGATGATGATAGCGGCCCCGATCCATGTCATCGCGGCTCCTCTGCGGATCGCGTGCGTCGCCTCGGACGCTTGGGTCCAGTCATTCGCGCTGCACGCCGTCTGTGGCGGTACGATTGGTCCCCTGACATTGTTCTAGCGTGAACGAGACTCAGGCCGCAAGTTAGTCGCTTCATGAAGCATCGAACGGCGGGCGCTGGGGCGTTCCGGCGCGGCTGCACGTTCATGCGGCGACAGTCGGGTCGGGGAGCCACGGCCCGCGGGGCCACAGGAGGCGAGTGGAAGACTCGCGAGCGGCAGTGGTGCCGTCGGCGTGCGCGCCCGGATCGGGGCGGGACAACGAATCGGCGGAATGGAGAACGAGCCAAATGGCGGAGGGGGTGGGATTCGAACCCACGAGACCCCGAAGGGCCTACCGGTTTTCAAGACCGGCGCGATCAACCGCTCTGCCACCCCTCCGCCCCGATAGGGTAAGGCGCGGTCTGTCGGGACGACATCCATCCGCCAACGTCTCAAGGGCAGGCCCGCTCTGCGCCCCGCCGCTATCCTCCCCCGACGAGGCGTTCCCATGACCAACGACCAACTCCACGACGCGATCGTGGCGCTTGTGCCGCCGCTGCTAACCGCGCTCGATGGACTGGCCTTGGCCGGCCGACATCTGCACCCGCCCAACATCCGCGACGTGGCCGATGCCGTGGGCGACTTTGCCGACCCGGTCATCGCGGGCAAGGCACAGGTCGAAGCGCTGGAGTGGCCCGAGCACCTGCAGGACTTCCGCCAGCGCATTCTCGCCGGCGCCGACGAAGCGCTGGCCGGACTCGAGGGTCTGCAAGGCGCCGTCGACAGCCCGGAAGGGCCGATGGCCGCCTACGCCGCGCTGCGGCACAACACCCGCGCCCAGGAAGCGCTCTATCCTCTCAGCGCCGCCCTGCCCACGGTCAGCCAGTTCTTCCTCCTGCCCGCCGCGCGCGACGACAAGGCTCTGCTGGAGCAGCTCGCCAACGTCGACCGCTTGCGTGGCGACATCGGCATCTTCCACCACGCCAACGACCGCGCTGAGCGGGGCGGCTACTCCGTCTACGCCCCCGAACAGCACGAGGCCGGCACGCCGCTGCCGGTCGTCATCGCCCTGCACGGCGGCAGCGGCCACGGCGCCGACTTCCTCTGGACCTGGCTCAAGGCGGCGCGCACGCGCAACGTGCTCGTCATCTCGCCCAGTTCGCAGGACCGCACCTGGTCGCTGCAGAACCCCGCCTTCGACGGACAGCACCTGATCCAGATCCTGAATCAGGTCGAGCAGCGCTGGCCGATCGACCGCAGCCGCGTCTTGCTCACCGGGATGTCGGACGGTGGCAGCTTCGCTTGGCTCGTCGGTCTGGGTCAGGGCGTTCCCTTCACTCACCTTGCTCCGATCTCCGCCAGCTTTCACCCCATGCTGTTGCAGCTCGCGGACGGCATCCAGGACAAGCCGATCTATCTCGTCCACGGCGCGCTGGACTGGATGTTCCCGATCCAGACGGCGCGCGACGCGGCGTCGGCGGCGACCGAGGCCGGCGCGAAGCTCACCTTCCGCGAGATCGACGATCTCTCCCACACCTACCCGCGCGAAGAGAACGGTCCAATCCTTGACTGGTTCCTCAGCCCGGGCGCCTAGCCGAGCCGCTCCTCGTCGATTCGGACGACGCCCTGGTTCCCATCGACGGTGACCAGCGCGCCGTCCGGGATCTTCGTCGTGCCGACCTGCGTCCCGACGACCGCCGGCAGCGCGTACTCCCGCGCGGCGATCGCCCCGTGCGAAAGCACACCGCCGGCGTCGGTTACGACGGCGCTGGCCACTCCGAAGGCCAGCGTCCAAATCGGTGCCGTAAAGCGGGTGACCAGCACATCGCCCGGCTCGACTCGGCCCAACTTCGCCAGGTCCGTCACGACGCGCGCGCGCCCCTGCACGACGTCCGGGCTCGCCGCGAAGCCATTGACGACGTGGGGTTCATCGCTTGGTCTGAGGCCCGCACCGTCCATCAGGATGGCGGCGATCTCCGGCCGTTCGCTCGGTGCCGTACCGAGGACCTGTGGCGGGATCAGAGCCGCCCAGCGCTCGAGATCGGCACGCCGCTCGCGTACCGTCGAGGCAAGATCCGTCCCCTGCAGACCCTCCTCTAGTTCTGCGAGCGTGAGCTGGAAGACATCGTCCGCAGCCGCTAGCACTGCCGACGCGACGAGCTTCTCGCCCAGCACGAGCAGAGGAACGCGCAGACAGGCGAAGAGTTGCTGCTGCCACAGCGCGCGCCTTTCGATCAACTCGACATAACCAGTGGCCGCGGCCAGGAGCTCGTCCAGCTGCGCCCGTTCGTCAGGGTTCAGCGTCGCCTTCGCCTCGCTGATCGCATCCTCGCGACCGGCGGCAGCGTTGGCCGTGGCGACATCGGGCCCCGCAGCTCCGTCTTCGGGGTAGCGACTGATCATGCGCAGCGGGACCGAAGGATCCTCGGACCAGGTCGCCCGCCGCAGTTCGATCCAGCCCGGCAGCCGCCAGCCGTACACGTTCAGGTAGGCGGCGAACGCGTTCTGGAACTCCGGACCACCCTGGACCGACGCGAGCCCCTCCAGGCCCCCCGCCGCGACGGCCCGACGCAACTCCTCGGACTGGGCCGCTTGAGCGGCAAGTTGTTGCAGGCCGAGAGCGGAGTCCGTTGACGCGTTGGCGTGGCCTTGCAGCATGCGCATGCCAAGCAACGGTCAGTTGCGCCCGAAGTGCGTCTCGCAAAAGGTGAGCAAGGCCGTCAGGCTGGGCACCAGGTCCGACGACGACTTAATCGTCAGCCCGAAACCGTCTCCACTGCGTCGGATCATGCCGGGCAACTCGGCGAGCAAGATGCCGGTATTGAGCGAGGCCCAGTCACCACCGCGGATCTCGGCCACCGTGGCCTCAATCAGCGGTAAACGCTCAGCCTCCCAGGTGGCGGTAGCCTCCGCCGCCGAGCCGCTCGACGATGGCAGATCCCGAGCGACGTTCGGATCTCGGCCCAGGTACAGATACCATTAATCGTGACGGGCCGGTCCCAAAATGCCGTCTCGTACCACAGATCGCCGACCTCGGCGGCCAGCACGCTGATCGGAGACGGACAATGCTGGGCATCCCAGGTCTAGCTCAACGCCGCCATCGCCGGATCGGGCCAGTCGACCTGCCAGGCGTCATCGGTCGTCAAGTACATCGTGGCCCCCAAGGCTGGTCGTGCGCCGATGTCGGACGGTAGCTGATTCGATTCGGCCTGGAACCGGGGCGGGCTCGCCCGCGTCAAGTTGGTATGCGTTGGTACGTTTCGATCGGCATGGCTATCGTCGGGGTCGCGCTGATCGCGGGCGTGGTGCGCGAGGATGCTCTCGTCGACGCCCGTGCCGACGCCATCGAAGAAGCCCAGGCCGCGGCACGCGCGGCCGCGAGCGACTATGAAGTCGTCCTGCCACCGGGGTTGGGCCTCGTGCCGGACACGGATCCGACGTCCGTCAGTCGCTAGCGAGCGGTTCCGGGCTGCCCTCGCCGACTTGCGCTCGCGCTTCGCTCAGGCGCCGCAGCTCGGGCACCAGGACCAGCAGCAATAGCGCGAAGCCCGTCACCGCCAGCGCGCCCGCCGCAATCGTGAGCCGGACGCCCAGCGCCTCCGCGACCGCCCCGGCCACGAACCCGCCGACGGAGGTCAGGAACCAGGTTATCGTCCAGATTCCCATCACGCGGCCGCGGAGATGGTTCGGCACCAACAGCTGAATCGTCGTCATGCCGAGGTTCAAATAGATCGCCTCGAAGAGACCGCCCGCGAAGAGCAGCAACATCGCCAGCGGGAACGACTCTGTCGCCGCGAACAGCGCGATCCAGATGCCAAAGATCGCGGCCGAGCCCAGCATGACCGGACCCTCCCGGCCCCCGCCGCCCAGCTTCACGATTAAGATCGTTCCCAGCAGCCCCCCAATGCCGGCTGCCGCCTCCATGAAGCCGAATCCGCGCGCACC
>CAUYZA010000033.1:0-15754 GCA_963577225.1 Dehalococcoidia bacterium
AGCGTCGAACGACGCCGATCTGAGTGGTTCAGTCGCTATGCATCTGCTGGCCCGCATCGGATCCTCGTCGCAATCGGAGTCGAAGGACGCCTCGAGGGGTTCACCTACAGCAGCGCGTTCCGGCCCAAACAGGCCTACGCGACGTCGGTCGAGACGAGCGTCTACTGCGCCCCTGAGGCGACGGGACGTGGCATCGGCCGGCGGCTCTACGAGGCGCTGTTCGACGAGCTGGCGAAGACCGACGTGCAGCGCGCTCTCGCCCTGATCACGCGGCCCAACGAACCGTCCGAAGCCCTTCACCGCAAGATGGGCTTCGAGCTGTCCGGCGTTTGGACCGATGTCGGACGCAAGTTCGATCGCTATTGGGATGTCGCTGTGTGGCAGCGTGCGATCCGACTGGACTAGTCGGCCTCTGATCGCCCACTAATCAAGGGTGGCGAAGTAGCGCTGGATCGCCGGATCTGCCTGCGCTCCGAGCGCCGCCCTGGCGTGGGCGTCCAGGTACGCGGCGGCGGCGCCAGGCTCGCCGTGCTCGCTACAGGCTGCCGCGATTTGCTCGAAGGCGAGCGCCTGCGCCGCGACGAAGTCTCGATCGACGGCGCTGCCGTGCCCGGGCACGAAGCGCGACTCGTCGACGTCGGCGAGGCGGCGCAGGGTCGGTCCCCAATCGGCGGGAAACGCTTCGAAGGCGACGGGCGGGCCGGATTCCTCGATCAGATCGCCGGCGAAGTTCACGTCCTGTCCTTCGACCCCGATCGCGATGTCGTTGTCAGTGTGGGCGCGTCCGAAGAAGTCGAGCCGCAGGCTGTGTTCGCCGAGCTGCAAACGGCACTGCTGCTCGAACGTGAGCGCGGGTGGCACGACCGGCACCGCCTGGATCTGCTCCGCAGCCGCCGGCACGAGGCGCGCCGTCAAGTCGCGATGCGATTCGCCCGCCTCACCGACCAGTCGTACGCGACTGGCTCGCTGCCCGATCACGATCGCCGGCAGGAACCACCAGTTCCCGAACGAGTGGTCACCGTGATGATGCGTGTTGATCACGTAGCGCACCGGCTTGTCGGTCACGCTGGCGACGGCGGCGAGGATCTCGCGCGCCTCGGACTCCATCGTGCCGGTGTCGATGATGGCGACGGCGTCGTCGCCCACCACGATGCCCGCGTTGACCACAAATGCGCCGTGCAGCTCATACACGAAGACGCCGCGCGCGAGTTCGCTCAAACCGGGCAGACTCATTTCATCGTCCCTTCGCGGTCGGTTACGCTGGCTGCTCCGTCGTTCCGGCAGGATTGGAGCAGCTCGATGAGCGTGCGCATCGGCCTCGGCATCGCGACCTTCCCCTTCGCCAGCGTGAAGAATTTCTGGCGTTGGATCGAACTCTGCGAGGAAAACGGAATCGACTCGTTCTGGCAGACCGACCGCATCGTGTCGCCACAGCCGTTCATGGAGTCGATGGCGATGATGGCCGCCGTGGCAGGCGCGACAAAGCGGCTCAAGTTTGGCATGAACGTTGTGGTGCTGCCCTTCCGTGACCCAATGTTGCTGGCCAAGGAGTGCGCCACGATCGACTTCCTCAGCGAGGGACGCTTGCTGGCAGCCTTCGGTGTGGGCGCCGACATCGCGCCGGAGTGGCGGGCGATGGGCATCTCCACGAAGGGACGCGGCCGTCGCACCGACGAGGCGCTGCAACTCCTGCAGCGCTTCTGGACAGAGGAAAGCGTCACCCACGAGGGCGAGTTTTATCACTACACGGACGCCGCCGTGGCGCCGAAGCCTACGCAAGATCCGTTGCCGCTCTGGATCGGTGGCAGCAGCAAGGCGGCCATTCGTCGCACCGCGACGCTGGGCACCGGCTGGCTGGCGGGCTTGCAGACGCCCCAGCAGGTCGCGCCGGTGGTCGCCGCGATCAAAGAGCAGTCGGCCGCGGCGGGCCGCCCGCTCGACGACGATCACTACGGCGCGGGCTTTGCCTACCGCTTCGGTTCGTGGGATGACCCGATCGTCGAACGGGCGGCGAGTGCGCTGCGGCGCCGCTTGCAGGTGGAGTTCGAGCCGTCGCAGTACTACGCCGTGGGTGGATCGGCCGAGATCATCGCGCGGGCCGAAGACTACAAGCGCGCGGGTGTGTCGAAGTTCGTGCTCTCGACGCTGGCCGACAACGATGATGACCTGATAAGCCAGACACAGCGGCTGATCGACGAAGTGGTCCCCGTCGTCCATGACTAACAGCGGTTTCCTGGTGGTCCCCAGGTAGCAAGGCAGTGGAATCGTCGTTCCGTTTGTTGCCCTTTGCTGCGAAGTACAGAACAATCGATACCTGGACTGGGCTAGTTGAGAGGAGCGCCGATGGAACTCCGATTCGGCGAAAGCGAAGAAAACCTGCGTGCGGAAGTCCGTGCATTCCTGAAGGAAAATATCCCCGCGGACGCGGGCGGAGCATTCGAAGACCGAGGCGACGAGTCCTTTGAGGCGGCGCTGGGCTTCAACGAGAAGCTGGCCGACCGCGGCTGGATCGCTCCGGCCTGGCCGAAGAAATACGGCGGCCTCGGCGCGTCCATTTTTGAGCAGGTCGTCTTCAACGAAGAGTTCGGCTACCACGGCGCGCCCGACACGGGCACGCGCGGCTTCGGCGTCGGCATGATCGGCCCCACGCTGATCATCCATGGCTCTGACGAGCAGAAGGCGAAGTACCTGCCCAAGATCACCAGCGGCGAGCACATCTGGTGCCAGGGCTACAGCGAGCCGGGCTCCGGCTCGGACCTGGCCAGCCTGCAGACCCGCGCCGTGCGCGACGGCGACGACTACATCATCAACGGCCAGAAGATCTGGACCTCGGGTGGGCACCGCGCGAACCAGATGTTCACGTTGGTGCGGACGGACCCGGATGCGCCCAAGCACAAGGGCATCTCGTTCCTTCTGATCGACGACATCAAGAACACGCCCGGCCTGACGGTGCGACCCTTGATCAACATGGCCAGCCGCCACCACTTCAACGAAGTCTTCTTCGAAGACGTGCGGGTGCCGGCCGCCAACCTGATCGGCGAGGAGAACCGCGGCTGGTACGTGGGCATGACACTGCTGGACTTCGAGCGCTCGGGCATTAGCACGACCGCCAGCCAACAAAAGACGCTGGAGGACCTAGCCGGCTTCCTGCAGGACGGCCCGGCCGACAAGCGCGAGCGCTACCGGATCGGGCTGGCCGAGCACGTGGTGGACAACAACGTCGCCAAGTACCTCGGCTATCGCATCGCCCACATCCAGTCGTCGGGTGGGGTGCCCAACTACGAGGCGTCCGTCGTCAAGATTTTCCAGTCCGAGCTGGGCCAACGGATTTACAACTACGGCGTCAAGATGTTGGGTCTGCCGGGCACGCTGATCCCGGAGCAGGAAGGTGCGCCGTTCGATGGCTTTTTCCCCGAGAACTACCTGACCTCGGTGCCCTCGACGATCTACAGCGGCACCAACGAGATCCAGCGCAACATCATCGCGACACGCGGGCTCGGTCTGCCGCGCGCCTAGCGATCGCAAGCGAGACACCAAGGGCTAGCTCCCGCATGGAGGCAGCCCTTTCTCGTGCGCGAGGCACAGATAGCCGATACTCGAACCATGCGTAGCGCTTGGACCCGAGCTTCCCGCAGCCTCCGTTTCGGGCGCGACGTGACCCTGATCTACGCCGGCTACAAGTGGACCCAGCGTCGATCGCGCGATTTGACGGCCGAGGCGCGGGAGCAGGCGTACGAACGCGAACACACCCGGGCCGCGAAGCGGCTCTATCGCCTCGCGGTCGACCTTAAGGGCTTGAACATCAAGACGGGCCAGTTCATCGGCACGCGCGCCGACCTGGCTCCGCCGGCCTACGTCGAGTGGCTGGGCAAGCTGCAAGACCATGTGCCGCCGCGTCCCTTCGGGCTGGTCCGGCGGATCGTGGAGCAGGAGCTGGGCGAGCCGCTGGGGCAACTCTTCTCCAGCTTCGAACGCGAACCGTTGGGCGCCGCCTCGCTGGCGCAGGTGCACCGGGCCACGTTGCCCGACGGACGCGAAGTGGCTGTCAAGGTGCAGTACCCTGAGGTCGAACGGCTGGTCCGCATCGACCTCGCCAACACGACCTGCGTCGTCAACCTGCTGGCTCGCACGGAGCCCAACTTCGACTATCGTTCGGTGCTGGCGGAGCTCTCGGTCGAGGTGCCGCGCGAGCTGGACTTCGTGCGCGAGGGTCGGATGTTGCGGCGCGTGTCCGCTAATCTGGCTCGACTCGATGGGATCGTCTTACCGGAGGTGATCGACGGCTACAACACCCGGCGCGTGCTCGTTACGACCTATCTGCACGGCGTCAACGTGCGGGACATCGAAGCCATACGTGCGATGGGGGTCGAGCCGGAGCGGGTGGCCTGGCTCCTGGCGGCGGCCTACGGCCATCAGATTCTGGGCGACGGCGTCTTTCAGGCCGATCCCCACCCCGGCAACATCCTGGTTTTGCCCGACGGCCGGGTTGGTTTGATCGACTTTGGCCTGGTCAAGGAGTTGCCGTCGGAGGTGCGGGCGGGCGTTGCGGATCTCGTGATCGCCGCAGCCGAACAGGACCCGGTGCGGATCCTGGCCGCCTTCGAGCGGCTGGGCGTGCGTACGAAGCACGATGAGCACAGCAGCATTCTCAGCCTGGTGCGCCTCATGTTCGACGAGCGGCCGCTGTTCGGATCGCACATCGCTAAGCAGGCTGACCAGGCGCTGCGCTACAACCCGGTCAACGCGATCCCGTCCGACATCGTGCTCTTCGGACGTGTGATCGGGCTGCTGCGCGGGGTCTCGGCTTCGCTCAACGTCTCCTTCACGCCGATGCAGATGTTGCTGCCGTATGCCGCAGCGCTGCGCGACGGACGGCCGCCGCCAACGGCCGTCGGGCCGCTGGCGTCCGGCGACGGAGTCTCCGACGTCGCCGGCTGAGCTTGCGCAGCTTCCGCCTCCCGATCACTCGCTCTAGACTCCGCCGACCGACCGTTGATCAGAAGGAAACGAAAACATGCCCACGCCCGCGCGCGTCGTGATCCTGCCCGAAGACACCGCCAAACTGCGTATCGAAGAGGTCCAGCTGCCGGACCCGGGTCCGTATCAAGTCGTCGTCAAGCAGTATGCGAGTGGCATCTGCCACAGCCAGTTGCACAACATGCATGCCCCGCGTCAGGGGCTGACGGTGCTCGGGCACGAGTCGACGGGCGTCGTGTTGGCGGCGGGCAAAGAGGTCGACCACGTCAGAGAGGGTGACCGCGTCATGGTGACCTGGGTGCCGCGCAACGAGGAAGTGGCACAGCGCAAGGCCGAAGGGGCCGTGATCACGCTGGCCGACGGCAGCACCGCCGCCTCCCGTAACGTCTTCACCTGGGGCGACCACACGATCGCCGACGAGCAGTACGTGGTGCCAATGCCGGATGATGTCCCGACGGACGTGACGGCGATCGTGGGCTGCGCGGTGATGACCGGAGCGGGGGCCGTCTATCACACGGCCGGCGTGAAGGAAGGCGACAGCGTCGCTATCTTCGGAGTCGGCGGAGTTGGCCTCTCCGCGGTCGTGGCGGCGAAGGTGATCGGCGCGGATCCGATCATCGCCGTCGACCTCGACGACGAGAAGCTGGAGTTCGCCAAGCACCACGGCGCGACGATCGGTGTAAACGCTTCGAACGGAGACGCGGTCGACCAGATCCGCGCGTTGACCATGACCGAGGGCGAGTTCGACATGCTCGGCCAGCCCTTGTCCGGCGTCGACTACGCTTTCGACTGCATCGGCCACAAGGTGACCATGGAGCAGATCGTGCCTGCGGCGCGGCCGGGGGCGTTCGGCCGCTCCAGTGGCGGCGTCGCCGTTCTGGTCGGCGTGCCGTTGACGTCTGTCGAGCTGGACGCGCGCGACATCCTGGTCAACGAGAAGAAGTTCATCGGCAGCATCGGTGGCTCCTGCCGCCCGGACCGCGACTTTCCCATGTTCCTGCGCTGGTACAAGGAGGGTGACCTGGACCTCGAGGCCCTGGTGACGCAGCGCTATGAGCTGGACCAGATCAACGAAGCCTGCGACGCGCTGACGCAGGGGCAGATCGCGGGTCGCAGCATCATGGAGTTCGCCCAGCCTTAGGCGCTCGAACACGTTGGCCCGGGTGGTGCCGGGCTGACGAGCCCGGCCGTGACGATGCGAGACGGATCGTCGTTCGTCACGTCTATGCTGCGCTCATCGCGCTGCTGGCCGAGCAGTGATCGAAAGGGAGGTTGCCCGATGACCGCTCCAGCCTTTACGTCAGAGATCTCAAGCGCGGAAGCACTGCGTGAGCATGTTGGCGAGCCCGCCGACGCCGCCCGCGACAAGGCGATCAGCCATCTCGATTTGCATTGCCGCGCGTTCATCGAGAAGGCGCCCTTCCTGGTTCTCGGCACCTCCGACGCCGACGGCCGCTGCGATGTCTCGCCCAAGGGCGACGCGCCCGGTTTCGTGCGCGTGCTGGACGAGCACACGCTGGCGATTCCGGATCGGCCGGGCAACCGGCGCGCCGATTCCCTAGCGAATCTCGTGGCCAACCCGCACGCGGCGCTGCTCTTCATGGTGCCCGGTACGGACGAGACGCTGCGCGTTGAGGGGCGTGCCCGGATCGTGACCGACGAGGACCTGCGCGAGTCGATGGCGGTTAACGGTAAAGCGCCCCACCTCGCGATCGTGGTCGAGGTGGAGTCGGCTTTCCTGCACTGCGCAAAGTGCATCCGGCGTTCGTCGCTCTGGCAGCAGGAGACATGGTCGGATCGCGACACGCTGCCGACGGCGGGCCAGATCTTGCGCGACCACGCTGCGCTGGACCTGCCCGCGGAAGAGCTTGACGCGGCCTACCAGGAGTCGACCAAGAAGCTGTACTGAAAACGGCCACCCGCAGGCGGCCGTCCTTCAGCGCGTTCTGGGACTGACGGCTACGCGGTCAGCACCGCCACGCGGCCGTTGGTGACGAATTCGCCGATCAGTTCGGCTACGGCCTGCGGCTGTTCGAGCTCCGCCAGGTGTCCCGCGTTGGGAATCATCGTCAATTCCGCGCCGGCGATCAGGGACTGCCAGGCTGGTCCATGCGCCGCGGGCACGATGACATCGCCCTCGCTCGTCGCGATCAAGCTCGGCGCGACAATGCGGCTCAGCCGCCCATCGACGCCCGTGTCGGGAATGGGCCAAAGGAACTTGGCCCCAGCCCGGAGATTGAGCGTCTCGCCGACGAGGCCTTCGAGGTCGGTCATGTCCTTGACGAGGAACTTGACGCGGTTCTCAGGGTCGGAGAAGAGCACCGCCGTGGGCGCTATTGGGTGCTGGGCGAACGGATCTTCGCCGGGCGCGTCTTCCAACCAGAGGCCGATCGGGTTGATCAAGACGAGCTTGGTCACCCGCTGCGGGTAGATCGCCGCCAGCTCCGCGGCCATCCAGGCTCCGATGCCGATGCCGGCCACCGCTGTTTGGTTCAGGCCGAGGGCGTCGAGCAGGTCGGCGTTGTGCAGGGTGAGGTCGAGCGGTCCCTTGTCGACGATCTCAAGTTCGTCCTTGGCGGGCCCCCAGCCCGGCGCGAACGGGGCGATCACGTCGAATGACTCCGCCAACGTGGCCAGGGCCTCCTCCCAGCCCACGATTCCCATTAGATGGTGGAGGTAGAGCAGCGGCGGGCCGCTGCCTTCCCGGTAGTAGTGCACGGTCCGCTGGCGGGAGGGGATCGCGATATTGCGAATGTCGGGCATGGCTAGTCGCCTCCAGCGACAGCGGCGCCGCTGCGGATCGGCCGCGGCTCCGCGATCAAGTCGTCGGCCAACGGCTTCGGCGACCACTGGTCCTCGTACTCGCTCCAGATCGGCCTCAGCCGCGGCATGACCTCACGCGCGAACATCTCCGTGTTGTAGCGAGTCTTCTCCACGGGCATATCGCCGATGTGCTGCAGGCAGACGATGTGGCCCACCTTGAGCGTCTCGGCGACGCGCTCCATCTGCGAGGTCACGCTGTCCGGGCTGCCAGCGACGATGAAGCCCTGGTCGATCAGCTCCTGCCAGGAGAGATTCATGGCGATCTGGGACGAAGCCGACGAGCCGCCGACCTGGGAGGCCAGGCCAGCCCGAATCGTCGATTCGGTGCGATAGCCGGGAGCATCGGCGAACCCGGGATGGACGTGCAGACAGCGTTCGAAGAAGTAGCGTACGTGGGGCTCGTACAGCCGCTGCGCCTCTTCGTCGGTCTCAGCGACGACGATCTGCTGGGCGAATGCGCCTTGGTAGGGGTTGAACTCGTGACCGAGTTCCGCCATCCGGGCCCAGAAGCCCTCCATCAGCTGGGCGCCGCGCAAGTAGCCGGAGAAGGACAGGTAGGAGTAGTTGTAGTTGAACTCGGCGCAGAAGTCCCAGGTCTCGATCGAGCCGCCACCCGGGATCCAGATCGGCGGCGGGTTCTGGATTGGGCGCGGCCAGACGTTGACGTAGCGAAGCTTGTTGTACTTGCCGTTCCAGGCGAACACGTCGGGCTCGGCCCAGGCCTTAAGAATGAGGTCGTGATTCTCGCGGTACTTCTCGCGCAGCTCGGCCGGGTTGGCGCCGACGGCGTAATTGTCGTCCATCGACGTGCCCACCGGGAAGCCGGAGATGAGCCGGCCACCCGAGATCACGTCGATCATGGCCATCTCTTCCGCCACGCGCGTCGGCGGGTTGTAGAGAGCGATCGACTGGCCCAGCAAGAGGATGGAAACGTCGCGGGTGCGACGGGCCAGCGTGGCAGCCATGAGCTGCGGCGATGGCATCATGCCGTACGCGTTCTGGTGGTGTTCGTTGACCCCCAGGCCGTCGAAGCCCAGCTCACCCGCGAACTCCAGCAGGTCGAGGTAGTCGTTGTAGACTTGGTGGCCTTTGACCGGGTCGTAGAGTCGTGAGTCGACGTCGACCCAGACACAGCGGTTCTTCTCCCGGAAGTCGTCCGGCAGATAGGGCCAGGGCATCAGGTTGAACCAATGAAACTTCACGCTCTGCTCCGTTCTGGGCTCGCGGGCGCTATCCCGCCACCATGGTAGGCGAGGACCTGCGTAGGAGGGCTTCCCGGCGTGCCCCTCAGGTGCCGACCAGACTTGTTTTGCCTGGGACGAATCATTCGGCGGCGCGCTGCGACCACTGGCCCGTTCTTGGCGGCCGGCGCATGGCTCGGTAGACTGCGGCGCGGCGGCGAGCGGGCCAGCGAACTGAAAGGCGTGCACGATGAGCAGTCGCTTCGATGGCAAGGTAGCGGTGGTGACGGGAGCGGCAGGAGGCATCGGTCGAGCGACGGCGATTCGCCTGGCCTCGGAGGGCGCGCGCATCGTCGCGGTCGACGTCAACCCGTCGGAGCTCGACGAGACGTTGGCTGCCGTTCGCGATGCTGGAAGCGAAGGCCTGCCCGTGCGGGCGGACGTGACCGATGCAGCGGACGTCGAGCGCTATGTGGCTGAGGCGACGACCCACTTCGGCGGCGTGGACTTCCTCTTCAACAACGCTGGGATCGAAGGCGCCTACGCGCCCCTGACTGAATATCCCGAAGAGACGTTCCGTCGTGTGCTGGACGTCAATGTGGTGGGCGTCTGGCTGGGGATGAAGTACGCCGGCCCGGCAATGCGCGAGCGTGGGGGTGGGTCGATCGTGAATGTTGCCTCGACGGCGGGTCTCGGTGGCACGCCCAACCTGATCGCATACGGCGCCAGTAAGCACGCCGTGATCGGGATGACGAAGTCGGCCGCGATCGAACTGGCGCCTGAGACGCGGGTCAACGCGATCTGCCCCTCCCCGATCGAGACGCGGATGATGCGCTCGATCGAGCGGGGCGCCAATCCCGATGATCCGGAGTCGGCCCGGGAGGCGTTCGCGCAGTCGATGCCGCTGGGCCGCTACGGGGAGCCGGAGGAGGTTGCCGCGCTCGTGGCCTTCCTCTTCAGCGACGATGCGTCATTCATCAGCGCCGGGATCTACACGGTCGACGGTGGATCACGCGCCCGTTAGGCGCGTCCGGGCCTGACGATATGAAAAGGCCGCCCTCTGGGCGGCCTTTTGGCGTCGACGGGGAGCGTCGGCTCGTGGGCGCGAGCCGTCTTGTCGATGGGACTTACTCGACGAGCCAGGTGTTGGGGCCACGCAATAGCGCTTCCAGATCGCCCTCGCCGTGGCGTTCGCGCGCGTCGGTGATCTGCTGATCAAGCGCCTCCCCGTACGTCGGTCGATCGACCTGGCGGAAGACGCCGACTGGCACGGGCATCGCGGGGTACTCCATCTGGGCCAGCATGTTGGCAATCGAGACATCGCTGCGGTGCTCGTCGTGCTTGAGCACGCCGGAATCGCCCTCGCCTACGACCTCCAGGTCCGTGCCGCGCAGCGCCACGCCCTTGTCACCCTCGTCGCCGAAGGTGATCGGTGCGTCGTGTTCCAGGTAGACCATGCGCTCGGAGCGCACGGGCTTGTCCGTGAAGTCGCGAAAGGCGCCGTCGTTGAAGATGTTGCAGTTCTGCAGGATCTCGACGAAGGCGACACCTTTGTGGTGAGCAGCCCGCTCCAGGGTGGTGATGAGGTGGTTGGGATCCGTGTCGAAGGTGCGCGCGACGAAGGTCGCGCCGGCGGTGAGGGCCAGGCTGATCGGGTTGAGCGGCGCCTCGATCGCGCCCATGGGCGAGGACTTGGTTGTTTTGCCCACCTCGGAAGTGGGCGAGTACTGACCCTTGGTCAGCCCATAGATCTGGTTGTTGAAAAGGATCACATTGAGGTCAACGTTGCGGCGCATGATGTGCAGGAAGTGGTTGCCGCCGATGCTGAGCGCGTCGCCATCGCCGGTGATGACGAAGATCATCAGCTCGGGGCGTGTCAGCTTCAGGCCCGTCGCGATCGTGGGCGCGCGCCCGTGGATGCTGTGGAAGCCGTACGTGTTCATGTAATAGGGGAAGCGGCTGGAACACCCGATCCCGCTGATGAAGACGATCTCCTCGCGCGGCACGCCCAGGCTGGGCAGCATCTTCTGCATCTGCGCCAGGATCGAATAGTCGCCGCAGCCCGGGCACCAGCGGGTGTCCTGATCGGATTGGAAGTCCTTCTTTGTCAGGACTGGCACTTCGGCGGAGTCGGGGCTTTTGGTGACCATCGGGTCTACCTCCCTCTGTGCTGGATGATCGCTTCGCGGATCTCTTCGGTCATGAATGGCTGGCCGTTGAGTTTGGGCAAGCCCTGCGCGTCGATCAGGAACTGCGCGCGAACCAACATGCGCAGATGGCCCATGTTGTTCTCGGGAATCAACACCGTCTTGAAGCGCTTGAGCACGTCGCCCAGGTTTCGAGGAAACGGGTTGAGGTAGCGCAGGTGCGCGTTGGAAACTTGCACACCCTGCTCACGCGCTTGTTCCACCGCTGTCAGAATCGCGCCTCGCGTGCTGCCCCAGCCGAGCACCAAGACGTCCCCTTCCGGGTCGCCTTCCACCTCAAGCTCGGGGATGTAATTGGCGATCCGCTGCACCTTTTCCAGGCGCAGCTCATTCATCAACTGGTGATTGTCGGGGTCGTACGAGACATCGCCGTGGCCGTCCGCCTTCTCCAGGCCGCCGATACGGTGTTGCAGTTCCGGTGTACCCGGCACGGCGAACATTCGTGCCAGGCTTTCGGGATCGCGTCCGTAGGGTTCGAAGGTGGCTGGATCCGTGTGTGTGGTGATCGTGATCGGTTCGATTGAACTGAAATCTGGGACCGGCCAAGGCTCCGACGTGTTTGCCAGGTAGCCGTCGGAAAGCACGATCACGGGCGTCATGTGGCGGAAGGCCAGCCGCACGGCTTCGATCGCGGTGAAGAAACAGTCGCCTGGGCTCTGCGGCGCGATGACGCAGAGCGGGCTGTCGCTGTTGCGCCCGAACAGGACCTGGAGCAGATCACCCTGTTCGGTCTTGGTTGGCATGCCGGTGCTGGGGCCGGATCGCTGGATGTCCAGCACGATTAGCGGCAGCTCCGTCATTACGGCGAGACCGATCGCCTCGCTCTTGAGCGCGATGCCCGGTCCGCTCGTGCCGGTCACTCCGATCGAGCCGCCGTACGCCGCGCCGATGGCGGAGCCGACGGCTGCGATCTCATCTTCGGCTTGGAAGGTCTTGACCCCGAACTGGCGATAGCTGGCCAGCTCGTGCAGGATGTCGGTGGCGGGAGTGATCGGGTACGAGCCGTAGAAGAGCGTGAGGCCGGACAGTTTGGATGCGGCCAGGAGGCCCATCGCCAAGGCTTCGTTGCCGGTCACGGTGCGGTACTCGCCGGGTCGCAACCGGGCTGGGGGGACGCGTACGTGCACGTCGGCCAGCTCGGCGGTCTCGCCGAAGGCCAGGCCGGCCTGGAGGGCCAGCTTGTTCGCCTCCGCGATGGCGCCCTCTTTGAGCCGGCCGAAGCGGGCGTCGATCCAGGCCAGGCTGGGGTCGATGTCGCGATCGAAGAGCCAGGAGACGAGTCCGAGCGCGAAGAAGTTCTTGGTCCGATCGGCCTCGGTGGAGGTGATGCCTTCGACGTCTTCGGCGGCCGCGACGGCCAACGATGTGATCGGAGCGGGGACGACGCGGTATTCCTTCAGCGAGCCGTCCTCGAGCGGATTGCTCGTGTAGCCGGCCTTTTTGAGGTTGCTGGCGCTGAAGGCGTCGGCGTTGAGGATCAGCAAGCCGCCCTTTGCCAACTCTGATAGGTGGACCTGCAAGGCGGCGGGGTTCATTGCGACGAGGACATCCGGCGCGTCGCCGGGGGTGTGAATGATCTCGCGGGCGAAGGAGATTTGGAAGGAACTGACGCCGGCCAGCGAGCCGGCGGGCGCGCGGATTTCCGCCGGGAAGTCGGGCAACGTGCTGAAGTCATTGCCGAAGACGGCGGTCGCGTCCGTGAAGCGGTTCCCCGTGAGCTGCATGCCGTCTCCGGAGTCACCGGCGAAGCGAATCGTGACACGGTCACGTTCTTCGAGTTGCTGTTGCTCTGGAACTCCGACAGCCGGCGTCTCAGCCATGGCCGGTCGCCTTGCCCTTCGTAGAGGTTTCCCTCGTTGGCCCGTGTGTCGGAGTGACCTCACGGGTTTTGTTGCGAGCCTGCCGAAGACTTCGCCGGTGTGCCCCACGGGTCCGTCGCCGGCGCAGTCTTATTTCCTTCGAACGAAGCAAATGTAGCAGCCGCCTTGGACCGTTGGGACCGCCCTTACGCGGTCTTATTCCCCAGGGAACAAACGACTTCGTGGCCGGGGCTGGATTCGCGCCGCTGGTAACCGGGGCGGCGGTCAGATCGACGACGGGCTGGGCATCCCTCTCGGACGGAATCGCGCAGCGGCTAGAATTCCGCGGGCGTCATGCAACGAGGAGGGAACCAGGATGGCGACAGGACAGGATGGCGGTACCCGGTTGGCAGGCAAGGTCGCGCTGGTCACCGGTGGCGGCAGCGGGATCGGACGGGCATGTTGTGAGCGCTTCGCCGAAGAGGGCGCCGACATCGTCATAGCCGACATCCAGGATGACAACGCCGCCGAGACGGTGAGCCTGGTCGAGCAGCGCGGGCAGCGCGCGATCGCGCTGCATTGCGACACGAGCAGCGAGGCCGACAACGACGCGATGGCGCAGGCCGCGGTGGACGAGTTCGGCCGGATCGATGTCTGCGTCGCGGCGGCCGGGATCTCGCACGCGCAGTACGTCAGCGGAGCAGACCCGGTCGACGAGAATCCGCTCACGCCTTCGGTCGATTCCGCGACGGGATTCGTTGAAAACAAGCCGGTCGAGTACTGGGAGAAGGTGTTGGCCGTCAACCTGACCGGCGTCTTCCTGACCGATCGGGCGGTGGCGCGGCAGATGCTGGCGCTGGGCAACCCCGGTTCCATCGTCAACATCGCTTCGGCCGCGGCCAATCTGCCGATGCCGGGTGACGCCGAGTATGCCGTTTCCAAGGCGGGCGTCTGGTCGCTGACCAAAACGCTGGCGGTGGAGCTAGCCAGCCGCGGGATCCGGGTCAACGCGATCGGGCCCGGCGTGATCGAGACCCCGATGACCCAGATGTGGACCGACGATGAGACCTGGATGGCGGACTATCTCGCGCGCTCGCCGGTCGGCCGCCTGGGCCTGCCGCTCGATATCGCCAATACGGCGCTGTTCCTGGCCAGCGATGAGTCATCGTTCTTCACCGGCGAGCTGTTGAAGCCGAACGGCGGAATTTTCACGGGCTGAGCCCGGCTGAGCCCGGCTGAGTCTGGCGCCGCCGGATTCGCTATATGGAGGAGGCGGACATGAGCGGCCGACTGGATGGCAAGGTCGCCCTGATCACGGGCGGCGCGAACGGCATCGGCCGCTCCTGTGCGGAGCTGTTCGCGCAGGAGGGTGCCGACATCTTGGTCTCCGACCTTCAGGACGAGAAGGGGGCTGAAGTCGTCGCCGCCGTCGAGGCGTTGGGCCAGCGCGCGATCTACCGCCACGCCGATACGACATCGGAGGACGACAACGAAGCGATCGCCAGCGCTGCGATCTCCGAACTCGGCCGGCTCGACATCTGCGTTGCCGCCGCCGGCGTCTCCCATGCCGCCTACGAGAGTGGCAACATTGCGCCCGACGAGGAACTGATGAAGCGTCGTTATCAGGCGCCGGACGAGGGCCTGATCACGAACCGGCCGCTGGAGATGTGGGAGAAGGTGATCGACGTCAACTTGACCGGCGTGATGCTGACCAACCGCGCCGCCGGCCGGCAGATGATCGAGCAGGGTGAGGGCGGTGCGATCATCAACATCGCCTCGATCGCCGGAAAGCATCCGGCGGTCGGATCGCCGGAATACTGTGTCTCGAAGGCGGGCGTCTGGATGCTGACGAAATCGTTGGCACTCGAGTTCGCGTCGTACCAGGTGCGGGTCAACGCGATCGGGCCGGGCTTCATCGAAACGCCGATGACCGAAGTCTTCCGTGCTGACGAGAACATCAGGCAGCGCTGGCTGGCGATGACGCCAATGGGCCGTTTAGGTCTGCCGGATGAGGTGGCCCAGGCCGCGTTGTTCCTCGCTTCCGACGAGGCGTCGTTCTATTCGGGGCAGATCCTGCACCCCGACGGCGGCTTCTTCACCGAGTGAGGCGGCTACGCTCGTCGAGCAGACTGGCAGGGAGCGTCCAATGATCACAGTCTTGACCGAGAGCGGGGCGACCAAGCTAGAAGTCGCTGAGGCTGCGATGGAGCAGCTCTGGCTGCGCACTGAGGATGTGGATCCGCTGACGAGGTGGGAGCTGAAGCCGGAAGGCTTCTGTCGCGGCGCCGTTTGCATTCCCGTCCCGCCCGGCCGCGAAGCGGAGTTCAGTCGCACGACGGCGGTCAACGTGGCCGAGTTCTGGCGCCTGCGCGGAGGCCCCGTGCTGCACGACGCTGAACGTGCGACCTGGATCCTGGGCGAGCCAGCGACCGCGCGCGCGACGGCACTCGATTCGCTGGAGGCGCCCGACTTCACGTTGCCCGACCTCGACGGCAAGCCCCATTCGCTCGTCGACTACCGCGGCAAGAAGCTGCTGTTGGCGACCTGGGCCTCGTGGTGAGGCTGTCGCATGGATCTGCCCGTGTGGCAGAGCCTTTACGAGGAACTCAAGGACGACGGCTTCACTGTGCTGGCGGTGGCGATGGACAGTCGCGGCGCCGAGGCGGCGCGCCCCTGGATCGAACAGGCCAACCCCGGCTACGACTGCCTCGTCGACCAGGAACACCACGTCGCCGAGCTTTACAACATGGTCAACGTGCCGCAGGCG
>CAUYZA010000034.1:0-15587 GCA_963577225.1 Dehalococcoidia bacterium
ACAAAGATAGCTCCGCCATGGAGCCCGACATCCTTAGCCAGTTCCCGCTCGTCGAAGAGGCGATCGTCGCGCTCGGCGTGCGGCTCTGGCCGGCCGTCGAGTACGAGGCCGACGACGCGCTCGCCTCATCCGCCGTGGCCGCCGCTGCCTACGAGGAGGTCGAACGGGTCTATATCTGCTCGCCGGACAAGGATCTGTCGCAGTCGGTGGTGGGCGATCGCATCGTCCAGTTGGACCGCCGCAAGAACGAGGTACGCGACGCGGACGGCGTGCGGGCGAAGTTCGGCGTCGGTCCGGAGTCGATCCCGGACTATCTCGCTCTGGTCGGCGACAGCGCCGACGGCTTTCCGGGCCTGAAGGGTTGGGGGGCGAAGACGGCGTCGGCGGTGTTGGGACGATACGAGCATCTGGAAGATATCCCGGCCGACGCGGCGCAATGGGAGGTCACGGTTCGCGGTGCCGACAAGCGCGCGCAAACATTGGTCGAGGAGCGGGAACTGGCAGAGTTGTTCCGCGACCTGGCCACGTTGCGCACCGACCTGCCGGTCTTCGACTGGATCGATGATCTGCGCTGGGACGGACCGACGCCCGCCTTCGGGGCCGTGCTGGAACGGTTGCAGGCGGAAGCCTTCGCGGAGCGCGTCGAACGTGTACTGGAGACGCTGGACTAGGCGCTACTCGAGCCCACGAGGATCGCTGACCGTCTTGGCCGCACAGACGACGAATTCCAGATCCTGACCCGCGTCGGCTCGGATCTCGTGCTCGATCGCGGCTGGGAAGAAGAGGAAGTCGCCCGCCGCGACCTTCTTCGTCCACGGCCCACAGTCCACTTCGCCAGAGCCCTGAAGGAAGTAGTAGACCTTCTCCACGTCGTCGTGGATGTGCTTCTCGTTGGCCCCGCCGGCCGGCACGCGGTTGTAAAGCACGAAGGTCAGCGAACTCTCGAAGGGGACGTTGTCCTCCGTGAAGATCCGTCGTGCCTGGAGGTCGCCGCGCGCGGTCACCTCGTCGACGCTCTTGGCTTGTTTCACCAACAGTCGCTCGTCGCCGTCGCTCATTCTGGCCTCCCCTGGCCCGCGCACGCCCTGAGGCGCGCTGGTCGAAACACTGGTCAATCCGCTGGGGCCGCAGCATACTCGACGCACTCGGGCCAGTCCGTCCGGCCCGCTCGGCCTAACTTGGGGGACCCCATGCAGGTGAGCGATACGAAGTACATGCTGCTGGCGCAGGAGACGGAGCGCGCCGTCACGTTCTGGCGCGACGCGATCGGGTTCGAGGTCAGCGTGGCGACCGAGTACTGGAGCGAGCTGCGCAGCCCGAACGCCGTGATCGCGCTGCATTCGGGGCACGATGGCTCGGACAACCCGGGCGGCATCTCGCTGGAGGTGGCGGACATCCAGGAGGCCGCGGCGTCGATCGAGGCGGCCGGAGGCCGCATCGTCGAAGCGCCGCACGAGGGCAACCCGCCGGGGCTCTGGCTGGCCGATGTCGCCGACAGCGAGAGCAACCTCTTCATGCTCTCCCACGACGGCCGCGCGGAGTAGAGGCTTTGGAGCCCGCCTGCATCGTGGTCGGAGCGAATCTCGCCGGCCGGGAATGGAATCGGGGGTTACGCTGATCGCGAGGACGATTGTTGGGGTTGGGGAATTCCGTGCCAGCGTAAGACGACGCGACCCTTCTCGCGCATTTGCGAGATCAGATCGGATTCATGGCCCGCTCGTGCCAGGCGTTCGACGCGGGATATGAGGGCGAGGCTCGCCGCTTGGCGGTGGCCGTGCGGATACTGGTGCACGACACTGCCCGTTCGACATTGCTTCTCGTCCAGCTCAGGCAGAAGGCCGGGATGATGTTCTGGGACACGAGCACGCCTATCGAACCCCGGAACATCGTTCCTGAGTTCCCGCTGCTCGTGATGCGAGTCGGCTCTGAGAAGGGCACCCGAAACATCGATTGGCTCCCGCTCTGTTTGGTGGCACCGCCTGAGCCGCCGTCTAGCGCGGCCGTCCCCGTCAGCTTTCCCCGATGGTGGGATGGCGTCGTGCTAAAGGCGGTCGCTGGAGCAGAAGCGAAGGCTAAGATCGATCCCAGCCCGGACGACCCCTCGAAGCAAACGGTCTGCGTTTCGTTCTCCGTGAAGGTGAAGAGTGGTCACGTGGTGCGCGGTGAGGAGACCTTATTCACTCGCCGACAGATGGTGCTAGCTCTAGCCAACCAGGACGGCGGAGCACACGTTGACCCGATACTCGACGACGCTTACTAGCGTCTCTCGCGGATCGGCGGGCTGGGTTGGCGGGTTCTCGACGCCGTCGGCGATCGGACCGAGGAGAAAACCCCGGAGCTCACGACGATGCGACAGATCGCCCACGAGGTGCTGATGACGATGCACGGTGAGTTTCCCGACGTCGAGAACGATACCTACCGCCGTACATGGAGAGCACTGCCTAGGCAGTTCAGCGCGAACGCGAACCAAAAGGGCCCCGCCGATGGCCGGGCCCTCGAACTGATCGGGTTCCCTGCGTCTACGGGTCGAGGCGGGCTGTCGCACTGCCTTTGACTACTTCGACGCCGTCCTGGTTTTTGGTCGAAATGGCGAGGTCGACGAGCATTTCGCCGCCCTCCTCGCGGATCGCTTCGACGGTGGCCTGGGCAGTCAGTGAGTCGCCCGGCCAGACCTGACTGGAGAAGCGCACGCCGTACTTGGTCAGGCGTCCGTCGCCCACGTAGTTGGTCAGCATCGTGCCGGTCAGGCCCATGCTGAGCATGCCGTGCGCGAAGACGGTGGGGTAGCCCGCCACCTTCGTCGTGAAGATCTCGTCGGTGTGGAGCGGGTTGTAGTCGCCGGAGGCGCCGGCGTACTGAATGATCTGGGTGCGACTGAGGTTTTCGACGACGACCTCTTCGTGGCTGTCGCCGACGCTCAGATCGCTTGCTTCGAGTGGCATGTCAGCGTCCCTCTACTGCTGTTCCACGACGCGCTCGGTGCGTACGCCGACGGAACGGGCCGTGATCACGAGTTCATCGTTCTGGTCCAGGTACTCCGTGATCGTCTCGGAGAAGGTGAGCTTGCCACCGCGCCGGCCCTCGCGTTCCCAGGTCTTGCCGGGGCTGACCTTGGCGTGCAGCACGTCGCCGGGGCGCAATTGACGGTGGTACTCGTAGTGCTGCTCGGCGTGCAGGCCGGTGCCCCCGCCACCACCTCCGCCGCTCTCGCGCTGGACGCCGGTCGGCTCCTTGGCGGAGCCGAACCAGGACTCGCCGATGACCGGACGCAGGCTGTAGCCCTCCTCGAACTGCGCGCTGGACTGCACGAAGGTCGGTGGGGCGATGATTCCGCCCGGCTCGGTGCCGCCGGCGTAGTCCTCGTCGTAGTAGATCTGATTCGCGTCGCCCACGGCCCGGGCGAAGAGCATGATGTGCCCGGCCTCCACCGGGAAGCGTTCCACAGCGGCCATGCGAGTTCCCTCCTGCTGGCTCATGCACCTGTCGGATATTTGCTCGGGATGCTAGCCGCCCGCGAGCGATCAGACAGCCGGCCCGGCGTCGGAAGCAGCGATCTTCTCTCGCAGCAGCGGCAGCACGTCGTCCGCCACCCGACGGCACTCCTCCAAGTGAGGGAAGCCGCTGAGGATGAACTCGTCGACGCCGAGGCGCCAGTAACCTAACAGCTCGTCGGCGACCTGTTCTGGATTCCCCACGATCGCGGTACCGCAGTTGACCCGCACGACGCTGATCCCGTTCCAGAGATGCGGTCCCACGCGATGCTCGTCATAGTCGTCCGCTTGTGTTTGGACGGCGGTGGCGGCCCCGCCCGCCGCCACGGCGCGACGTTGCTCTTTGACCGCCTCCGCCGCGTCCGCGATCAGGTCGTGCGCGGCAACCCAGGCGGCGGCTTCGTCGTCGCGCACGACGATGTGCGTGCGCAGCCCGAAGCGGGGCTCGCGGCCCGCCTCGGCGAAGGCGTTCCGAGCGCGCGCCATCAACGCGTCGATCGCTTCCTGGGGCTGGATCCACATCAGTAACCGGTCGGACTGGCGGGCGGCGAGGTCCAGCGCCGCGTCGGATGCGCCGCCGAGATACCACTGCGGATTGCCGCTGGGGCCCGGCGAGACGAGCGCGTCGTTGAGTTGGAAGGTCTCGCCCTGAAAGCTGACCGACTTCGGTTCGCGCCAGAGCAGGCGGCAGGCTTCGACGAACTCTTCCGCCAGCGCGTAGCGCTCGCCGTGCGAGGTGTGGAGGCCGAGCCGTTCGAAGTCGCCCTGGATCCCGCCCGGCACGAGGTTGAGGTCGATCCGGCCGTCGCTGAGGTTGTCCAGCGTTGCGGCCATCTGGGCGAACAGCCCCGGCGCGATGAAGCCGGGCCGGATCGCGATCAGCAGGCGGATGCGGTCGGTCACGGCCGCCAGCGCGGTCGCCGTGGTCCAGCTCTCAGCGAGGGGGGCGCTTGCCTCGAACAAGCCGTTGGCGAAGCGGGTGGGGATCAGCAGCGAGTGGTAACCGAGCGCCTCGGCGTTTTGGACGACCTCACGCAGATAGTCGAAGTTCGGCGGGCGCTCAGCCCGTTCGCTGCCGATCCGTTCGCCGTCGCCGTCGATCGGCACGAACCAGTCGAACAGGGGTTGGGGTCGAGCGGCAGCGGTCACGACATCGTCCATCTCTGCGGCGCAGGGTAGGTCACCGACGGCACCGCGGAACCCACGCGGGGACCGGATTTGCTACGGTCGCCGCATGTGCCGCAGTATCAAACGACTCCGCGAACCGCATGGTGGCCCCGACGCCAGCGACGAAGAGGTGGCTGAGGCCGCGCTTCAATTCGTGCGCAAGGTCAGTGGCTACCGGGTCCCGGCTCAGCGCAACGAAGACGCCTTCCATGAGGCCGTCGACGACGTCCGCGCGGCCACCCGCCGCTTGCTGGCGTCCTTGCAGAACCGCTGAGCCTAGGAACCGCCGCCGGCTCGCGTGGGAACGACGAACGAATAGAGGGAGCCGGTGTCGACCCCGGCTTCCGTGTCGTCCAGCCAGGCGCCGACGATCACGATCTCTTCGGTCATGGCGACGGTCCAGCCGAAGTCGTCGCCCTCCCCCGCGTCGTCCGCGCGCAATTGCGCGATCTGCACCCAGCCCTCCTCGCCGCGGTGGAAGACGTAGCTGACGCCGATGTTGAAGAGTTCGTTGGCGATCCCGTCGGCCGTGATTCGGTCGAATCGCGGCGCTCCCACCACCAGGAATTCGCCCGCGATCCCAACGGCGCGGCCGAACCACGCGCCGTTGAGCGGATCTCTCGGCAACAGGCGTTGCGCTTCGCTCCAAGTGTTGCCGTTGCGCTCGAAGATGTAGGCGCCGCCAGCGTCCAGTTCGTCGCCGTCGTGGAAGGGCGCGCCGATCAAGGCCCTGTCGCCATCCAGCGCGACGGACCAGCCGAAGTCGTCCCCCTCGCTTGAATCGGGTGTGCGCAGGATCGCTTCTTGGCTCCAGACCCCGCCGACGCGACGGAAGACGTATACAGCGCCGGCATCGGGGCCGTTCTCGTCGTCACGCGGCGTCCCGACCAGAATGGTGTCGCCGTCAATCGCGATGTCGATGCCGAATTCGTCTGCGTCGTCGGAGTCCCCGGGCAAGAGTTGCGCCTCCTGCGCCCACCCCTCGCCGTCGCGACGGAAGACGTAGACAGCCCCCGTGTTGAAGCCGGCCGTGGGGTCGTGCCAGGCCGAAACGACGATGGTGTCGCCGTCGATCTCCACGTCGAAGCCGAACTCAGACCACTCAATCTGGAGATCGGCCCGGAGTTTCGCCGTTTGGCGCCAGACTTCGCCATCCGGTCCTTGCTCGCGCTGGAAGACGTAAGCGGAGCCGGTGTCGTCGTCGTAAAAGCCGTCGCGCAACGGGCCGTCGTCGAGATTGGCACCCACCACAGCGGTGTCGCCGGAGACGGCGACGGACTTGCCGAACCAGTCCCCTTCGCGGCCGTCATCGGCCGCCAGCTTGGTCGATTCGATCCAGGCGGCCCCATCCCAATTGAATACGTAGGCAGTGCCGGAATTGCCGCCGTTGTCGTCGGAGAGCGGCGAACCGCTCATCAGCGTGTTGCCACCGATCGCCAGTGACCAAGCGAACTCGTCGTTCGACTCCGGATCCCCGGGTGTGACCTTGAGTTCGCTGACTGAGAGCAATGCGCCAAGCACGGCGGGCGGCACAGGCGCCGAGGTCAGGTCGGGCGCCGCCGCGTTCTGCTCGGCGTCCTGTTCGGCCATCGGCGCGGCGCTGGACTCCGCGGTGTCGTCTGCCGGGTTCCCCGCCTCCGCGTCGGTCGGGGCATCTTGTGCCCCCGCGGTCTGCTCGTCGGCAGGTTGGGCGGTGGCCGCTTGTTCGGAGTCGGCCGTCCGCTCCGTGACCGACGCGGAATCCTCGCCGCTGCTGCACGCGCCGACCAGGATCGCTGCTCCCACCATCAAGGCGGTGGCTGTGGCGGTGCTTCGCTGGATTCGCTTCCGCACGTCGATCTCCACCCCCCAGTGTGCCGCCCGCAAGTTTAACGATGAAGCACGAGCGGGCAAGCTCGAAGCCCCTGGGGGCTTCGGCTCGCGCAGATCCAGCTCGATCGGCTGTTTGGGCCCCCCTCAGGCAATGAGGCCACGCTCTTGCAGGTCAGAGACGTGCTCGGCGTCGTAGCCGAGCTCGTGCAGGATCGGCGGCGTTGTCGCGGCCAAGCGGCGGAGATGCACCTTGGACGGCGAGCGGTGCGTCGCGGAAGCGGACCATCGGTCCCACCAACCGGATCGGCCCGGCCAGGTCGTGCTCCAGATCGACGATCTATTTGTGCCACCAGCGGCGGTGTGTGCGACCAGCGGGAGGCGGCTTCGGCCCGCGCGGGAAGGCGTCGCGCTAGTTGTCGCTGCGAGCCACGTAGACCGGCTTGCCCGAGCCGCGGATCACGGCGTCGGTGACGGAGCCCAGCGCCATCCGTGCCAGACCCCCGCGGCCGTGCGACGACATCACGACCAGGTCGGCGTCGTCCGCAGCCGCGATGATCGATGAGCTGGCGTCGCCGCTGTAGATCTTGGTCTCGGTCGGCAGCTCACCGAGCCCGGCGGCGACCTCGCCGAGGTAGGCCTCCACGGCGGCCCTGGCCGCCTCGTTCGCTTGCTCGTAGGCCACATCGAGGCCGATCGGCGTGGTTGGCACGACGGCCATGTAGGCGCGCAAAAGCAAGAGCGTGGCACCGGTCGCGCGGGCGATCGGCAGGACGTCGTCCAGCGCGACCTGCGCCCGTTCGGAGCCGTCCAGCGGCACGACGACGCGGTCGATGGTGTCCGAGAGTTGGACGTCATCACGGGGCGCGACGACGACGGTGTCGCGTGTCGTCTCGCGCACGACCCGGTCCGCGACAGAGCCCAATCGCCAGCGCTTGAAACCCGAGCGACCGTGACTGCTGATCGCGATTAGCCGCGGTTGCATCTCCTCGCCTATGCGTACGATCTCCGCCGCGGGGTGGCCCGCGCCCTGGGCGATCTCCACTCCGATCCCCAGCGGCGCCAGGCGGCGCTCGGCCAGACTGGACGCGAAGGCGGCCCGATCCGTGATTTCGCGGTCTGTGATCGTCGTGGTGAAATCAGCGCTGAAGCTCTCTTCGAACTCGGGCAGGCCTTCCCAGCACCAAAACAGCGTGATCGAGAGACCTAGCGCCTGGGCGAGTGGGATCGCGATGTTGAGTGCGCGCTCCGACTCCGGGGAACCGTCGGTCGGCACGAGAATGGTGTCGGTCATCGCGAATCCTCCCCCGGCTGATTGATCGTCTTACCAATGCGAACATTAGCGCCCGGTTGCGCTTGGCCCCATCCCGCGCGGAACGGATACCGAGCGTCGTCCGGTCAGCGCCCAGGAGCCGCCGACGGCGCAATCCCCAGGACGGTAGCCTGCGGCGCGAGAGCAAGGCTCTCTTGAATGAGAGGGGCCAGCGTGGCACGAGACTACGACCGAGGAATCCTGCGACGGGGCGTAAATCGTGTCTTCAGCCTCTTCGTGCGCTTTGGGCGCGGGCCGGCCGTTGGCTACAACCTGGTCACCGTCGGAGCCAAGTCCGGCAAGGCGCGAACCACGCCGGTCAATATCAACACGATCGACGGCGTGCGCTGGCTGGTCTTGCCGTACGGCGGCGTCGGTTGGGTGCACAACGTGCGCGCCTCGGGCGAAGCGACGCTGCAGCGCGGCGGCCGCGACGAACGGGTGCGGCTCGAAGAGGTCGACGCGACGACGGCAGGCCCGGTGCTGAAGTACTACGCCGAACACACGGCGATCACGCGACCCTACTTCGATGCCTCGCACGAGGACGGCTTCGACGCGTTTGTCGTCGAAGCGGCCTCACATCCCACGTTTCGCGTCTTGACGTCTGGCTAGGAGTCGCTCTGCGTGGCGATCGTCTCGTGGTGCTCCACCACCCGCTGGAAGGCGCGGTTCACACCTAGGCGTCGCAGTAGCCAGTAGCGCAGACGTGGGGAGACCTCGCCCAGCGCGATCGTGGGGCGCATCGGTGGGCGGTTGACGAGGAGCTCTGGCACGTCGGAGCGGATTGCACGTACGGTCGCGGCGGCGACGGCCGCCGGGGTGGTCGACCCCACGAGGCGGGGGGCGCGAACCCCGGCCGGTCCCGCCACGTCTTCCCACATGCCCGTTTCCCCGACGAAGCCCGGGCAGACCGCGGACGCGCCCACGCCCGTCCCTTCGAGTTCAGGCCGCAACGATTGGACGAAGGCGATCTGCCCAGCTTTCGTACTCGCGTAGACGGCTTCATAGGGCGAGCCAACCTTGCCGGCTAGCGACGAGAGCATGACGACGTGCCCCCGGCCTCGCTCGATCATGCCGGGCAGGATGCGGCGCGTCAGCAGCAGGCCGGCGCTGAGGTTGACCGCGATCATCTCGTCGATCTCTTCCTCCGCCTGCCGGCTGAAGCGCGCCGTGTTGACCAGCGCGGCGTTGTTGACGAGCACGTCGATCGTCCCGAAATTCGAGATCGTGGCGTCGACGATGCGGTCGAGCGAAGGCCGATCGCCCAGATCGGCCGGCACCGCGATCGCCCGGCTGCCGGCCGCCCCGAGCTGGCTGGCCAGCTCTTCGAGCGCGCCCGCCGTGCGAGCGACGAGCACCACGTTCATGCCTTCGTCGCAGAGAGCGCGGGCGATGAAGGGCCCGATCCCGCGTGAGGCGCCCGTGACGATCGCCGTTCGTCCTTCGAGATCACGCATGGCCGTCTCCGCTTCGCGCTCTGTTTTGCGGGTTCAAATAATGGGCAAGTATACGTGGGGCGCTGACGCGGCTACCCGGCTCCGCTACGTCTCGCGCCGGCTCTACTGGCCCACTCAAGCGGGGCGCGTTAGGCTCGGCTCGACCCGGCACGCTCAACCCCGGAAGGGCTTCCTCTCATGACCAAGATTCATTTCGGTGTCACTGTCCCTCAAATCAAGCGCACCTGGGAGGAGTCGAAGCGCGCCGCGATTGCCTTCGAGTCGATGGGCTACGACTCGCTCTGGGTCTGCGATCACCTCTACGGCCCGACCTCGCCGGCGATCCCGATTCTGGAGGCCTGGAGCACGATCTCGGCCCTCGCCGCGGTGACGGAGCGCGTTGAACTGGGCACGCTGGTGACGCCCGTCGGCATGCGCAACGTGGCGCACTTAGGCAAGGTCATTGCCACTGCGGACCACATCGCCGGGGGCAGGGTGATCCCCGGCCTGGGCGCGGGCTGGATGCGGCGCGAGTACACAGACTTCGACGTGCCGTTCCCGGACACCAAGGACCGTCTGGGCCAGCTGCGTGAGGCAACCGAACTGCTGACTCAGATGTGGGACCCCGAAACCGACGAGGTCACGTACGACGGTAAATACTTCCGCGTCGAGAACGTCGTGACGCAGCCCAAGCCGGGGCGCAAGCCGCCGCTGCTGATCGGCGGCTCCGGCGAGAAAGTGACGATGAAGCTTGCCGCCGAACACGCGGACATCTGGAACAGCGTTGCCCGCGATCAGGACAACCTCGCCCACAAAGTCGAGGTCCTGCACAAGCACTGCGCCGACGTCGGCCGTGACCCGGCCGAGATCACGATCTCGCAGCAGTGTCTCGTCACCATCGCCGAGGACGAAGAGTCGGTCGGTCCGATGATCGAGACGGCGCAGAAAATCTTCGGCGGCCACATGGGCACCCCGGCCGGTGAACTCGCGCTCTCCGGCACGCCGGACACGATCAAGGATCGAATCCAGAAGCACGTCGACCTCGGCTGCACGATGTTCGTAATGGAGTTCTTCGGCCGCGACACGGTGGAGCCGGCGCAGCTCTTCGCCGAGCAGGTCATGCCCGCGTTCCACTAGTTTCGCGGCGGGACCGTCGGATCGGGCCGCAGCGGACCGTCGGATCAGATTGCGCCCTCAAGTCGCAGCAGGCGTTGCTTCGAACCGGGGCCGCCGGGGCCGCTGTAGTTGCCCAGATCGCCGTTCGCCCGCACCACGCGGTGACAGGGGATCACGACGGGTAGCGGGTTCTTCGCAAGCGCCGTGCCCACGGCTCGGGCCGCGCCTGGCGAGCCGATCGCCAGGGCGATCTCGCCATACGTGCGCACCTCGCCTCGCGGAATCGCAGCGGTCGCTTCCAAAACCCGACGTTGGAACGCTGAGAGTGGGGCCAGGTCGACGCAGCCCGGATCGACGGTCCCCTCGATGGCCTGATTCACGTTCGCCGCGAGCTGTGGCGGCGCTTGCAGGTCGAGGCCGGGTGGCTCGCCGCTGGTCTCGATCAAGCCGCGCAGGAACGCGCCCTCGTCGCCGTCCAGCATCGTGGCGGCGATGCGGCCATCGTCGGGCTGGTAGGCGACCAGCAGCCTGCCGAATTCTGTCTCGAGCCGCGCGTAGCGAGCCGCGTCGTTCATGGCATCCACCCCCCCGGCGTCACGGTCGCCCAACGACGAAAACGCGCGATCTCTTCGAAGCCCAGCCGTCGGTACATCGACTCTGCCGTCGTCGAGGGCTGCAAGACGGTGGGAGCATAGGGCGCGAGCCCCAACGCGCGGGCCATCAGTGCGGAGGCGATGCCTTTGCCGCGCGCGGCTGGCGCGGTGCCCACGTCGTACAGGCCCGTGATCCCGTTCTCCAGCAACGCCGTCGCGCAACCCACCGCCTCGCCGTTCAGCCGCGCGACGAAGAAGTAGAAGCGTGGATCGTCCAGCAACGCCGACGGGGCCAGCAGCGTCGTCAGCGGCTCCCCACCGAAGGCGGCGCGTTCGATGGCAGCCCAGTCGGGCAGGTCGGCTTCGCCCGTCGCGATGCGAATCTCCAAGCCATCGAGCTCAGGCTCATCGACGGGCGGCCCCGGCGACCGCATGTAGGTCGGCGCGTCCGGGTGGAGGTGGAGACCGGCGTCGGTCAGCTCCAGGGTGTTGAAGGAATCGCAGATGAAAACCGGACCCTCGCGTTGCGCGGTCAGTTCACGTGCGACCGTCGCAGCATCCGCCGGGTCCAGATCACGTTCGGTCGCGATCGCGGCCAACAAGGGGGCATCGTTGTCGTCGTAGCAGCGCCAGAGGCCGCCATCGTCTGCGGTGCGTCGTCCCTGCGCGCGCAAGGGGGCGTCCATGGCGCTCCGCCAGGTTGAGCGCCGCGGCGGTGACGAGTTCGTGCGTGTTCATGCGTCGTCCTGCAGGAAGTTGCGGATCAATTCGACGGTCTTTCGCGGCTGCTCAGCCATCGGGATGTGACCGCTGCCCTCGATCAGTTCGAACCGAGCATCGGGGATCTGAGTGGCGAGCACGCGGCCGTTCTCCGGAAGGATCAGCACATCCTCAGCGCCGTGCACAACCAGCGTGGGAGGCTTGATCCGCGGCAGACGCTCGAAGCTGTCCCAGCTTTTGATCGCCGCGGCATGATGGACCCACGTCGATATCGGGCTGTGTTGCGCCATCGTGTCGGCCAGCCGCTGATCGAGCCAGCCGCTGTGCCGCGCGATGAAGCGCTCGCTGTATACGGCCGGACGCGACTTTTCGGCCTGTGCTTGCGCCGAGAGTTCGGCATCAATCGCGAACGCTTCCTCGACCCAGGGAGCCGAAGGCACCGCCGTTTTTCGACCCGCATGGGTGTCGGCCAGGATCAGGTGATCGATCCGGCGCGGCGCGCGTAGCGTAACCTCCTGCGCGATCATACCCCCCATTGAGAGGCCCAGCAGATGCACCCGACGTAGCTCGAGCGCGTCGATCAGGCCCAGTGTGTCGTCGGCGAAGTCCGCCATCGACCAGGCCCGCGCCGGCTTGCTCGAGCCCCCCGTGCCGCGATTGTCGAAGCTGATCAGCTCGAAGTCCGCTGTTAGCAGTTCGAGGAATTGGGGCGGCCATTGAATCCGCCCACCGCCGATTCCGTTGATCAGCAGGAGTGGCGTTCGGCCGTGCCCTGCGCGGCCCAACCGTTCGTATTCGATCGCAATGTCGCCGATGTGCGCGAGTGGGATCGCGAACTCCTCCATGTGGGGGGCAGTATGGCGTGTTCGGGTGGGGCGGAGTCGATCGGTGTCGCGCGGACCGGCGCTTCCTTGCCCGCTGCTTACTTGCCGGGGGGCTTGGGCAGGATGAAGGGCAGCGCGATCATCAGCAGTAGCGCGGCCAGCACAAACGAAGCGATGATTCCCACGATCGCGCCCGATGCCAGCTTGGCATCCTGGGGTGGCGTAGCCCCCCCGGAGGCCGTGACAACGCCCGGCGCAAACGCCTCCAGCGCGACGACGAAGGCCCCGATCGCCAGAGCGACCAACAAACGGCGCGACTGGTTGACCCGCGAGATGCTGACCGCCCAGACGGAATGCCGCATGGTGCTTCCCCGTTCCGCGTATCTTGGTCAGGATGGCGCGTTCAGAGACCTGAGGGAAGAGTTGCCGCTGCCCCCACACGTCACATATGCGGCAGCCCGTCTGTCGCTCCGGTGGTATCGTTCGCGCCAATTGCCGGAGAGTCACGATGGCTGCCGTGAGACCCATCATTGTCCCGATCGACGGGAGCGAAGCCTCGGAAGTAGGGCTTCGCGTCGCCGTGCCTCTCGCCCAGGCGACCGGAATGCCGATCGTCCTGATCTGGGTCTACGAGGGCCTGCAAGGACTCGACCGCGGATTGCCTCAGGAAGACGCCGAGGCCGCCGACCGCGCTGAGATCGCCCGCCGCCGGGAGGCGCTGGCCGAAGTCCAACAGCGGGTGCTCGAACCGGCCGGCGTCGAACATGAACTCCTGGTCGCGATGGGCTCAGCTCCGGAAGGCATTTTGCAGGCGGCGGCCGAGCGTGACGCCCGCGTGATCGTGATGGCGACCCACTCCCGTGGCGCGCTGCCGCGCTGGTACATGGGTTCCGTCGCGATGGAGGTGGCGAATACGTCCACCGTGCCGACGATCCTCTTCCACGCCGACGCCGACCGCGATCCGCCCACGATCTACCGTCGCATCGCTACGCCGATCGAACTGATCGAACAGACGCACGTCGCGATCGAGGCGGCGGCATTGACCGCCAACGAGTTGGGCGCGGAGCTGGTCCTGCTCACGCTTTCCGAGTCCGTCGAAGAGGCCGCCGACGCGCATCGCTGGAACAGCGTGCTCAGTTCGCGTTACCCCGATCTCACCATCCAACATGAGACTCGCGCCGAACCGCTGATCGACGCGCTGCGCGAACTCGCGCTGGAGGTGGATCTGCTCGTGATGCCGATGCGCGACCAGGAGGGCTGGCGGCGCTTTTTCTCCGGCGAGGAGTGGGACAATGTTGTACGCGAGGCCGGCGTGCCGGTCATGTTGGTGCGGGCCCGCGAAGGCGCGGCCGACGCAAAGCCTGAAGCCGACTAGCGCCAGTCCGAAAGCCCCAGTTCAGCCCGGAGACTCATTTACTGACCGCCCGTGACCGGACCCGATCAGGAAGCGGCGTTGCGCAACTGAAACGCGTGATCGAGCAGGTGGTAGGCATCGGAGGCCATGACCCCCTCCACCGTGCCCATGCTCTCATGCGTGTGGGCCAGGTCTTCTTCGGTCACGTATTTGATCTTGGCGTGTGCCGCCTCCGACGCCTGCTCCAGCGCGGTCTGCGCATCCGCGGGCGTCGCCAACGAGAGCGCGCCATCGAACGGACTCTCCGGTCCCTCGTAGCCACAGGCCTCGCAGACCGCGTTGGCGAAGTAGAGCTGGGCGCCGATCACGTGCTCAGCGACCTGGCGCGGCGACCAGGCGTCCTCGCCCTCGCCCGACTCGGGCTGACGCTCCCAATTGTCCGCGCTGCCCGCGATCGCCGCGCCCAAAGTTTCGCGGCCGACTTTGATCGCCGCGCGCATTTCGTCGGGACTGGCCATTGTGCTGATCTCCTCGCTGATTCACGTCTCTGTCTCTTGTCCCTGGGGATCGTAGGGCAGCCACCGTCCACGGTCACGAGGCACGCCGGCGCCCCACATCGCGCCGCCCGCACCCGAGAGTCCGGCGCGGCACTAGACTGCGCCGTAGTGCACGAGACTGGACGGCGCACGAACAGCGTGCCGAGCACAGACCGGACGAGAAGGACGCCAGCATGACGACTGCTGCATCGAGCCTAGCGACGACCTCCGTCGACCTAGTGGGACTGCCCCTGCCCTATGCCGAGGCGGGCACGGGCGATCCACTCCTGGTCTTGCCGCACGAAACCGGGACGATGAGCGGCGCCGAGTTCCGCGAACTGCTGGCCGCCGGGCATCGTGTGATCGCACCCACCTTGCCCGGCTGGGACGGCAGCGAACGCCACGAGTGGATGAGTTCCGTGCGCGACGTTGCCGCGCTGCTTCATCTGTTCTTGGACAAACTGGGCATCGACCGGCTCGATGTCGTCGGCCTGGGCTTCGGTGGCTGGATCGCGGCCGAGATGGCCACGACGAACCAAGCCCGCTTCGCGCACCTCATCCTGGTCAACGCGTACGGCCTCCAGCCCGCCGAGGGCGAAATTCTGGACCAGTTCCTGCTTGGCCACGAGGACTACCTGCGCCACGGTTTCCATGACGAGGCCCGCTTCGCGGCGCACTACGCCGAAGGCGTGCCCTCCGTCGACGAGCTAGTCGAACAGGATGAAAACCGCGAGATGACCGCGCGGGTGGCCTGGAAGCCGTACATGTTCAACCACAGCCTGCCGCCGCTGCTGACCGAGGTGCAGACCCCGACGCGCGTGATCTGGTCGCGCGATGGCAAGATGGCCCCCGTCAGTTGCGGCCGGCAGTATGTCGAAGCGTTGCCCAACGCGACGCTGGAAGTGATCGAGGACGCAGGACACTTCGTCGAACTGGAACAGCCGCAAGCGCTGGCCGACGCTGTCGAGGCTTTCTGCTCTAGCTAGACCGTGTTCAAGCTGGAGCGCGAGAGCGCGCTTCCGGCTGACCCCCTGGCGTCTGGATAAGGCGACCGGACCTGGCGACTGGATAAGGAAATCGCAATGCATTTGATGTACTTCACCGAGCAGCCGATGTCGGACTACCCGCGCGAGGCCGGTCGCGAAGCGGGCAATACCGCTCTGATGATCTCCAACGAGCACTTTGACCCTGCCGTGGGAAGCCGCCTCTATAACGAGCGCCTGATCGAG
>CAUYZA010000035.1:0-15559 GCA_963577225.1 Dehalococcoidia bacterium
CCCGTCCCGCCCGGCTTCGACGTCGAACTGCCAGGCTCCCCCGCGGGGGCCGGGCAGTCCAGCGTCCGGCGCTTGCGTCGCTCTCTCGGGATGCGGCCGGAGTGCCCTGACCCACTAGACGGTTCAAGCACGCGGAGCCAAAATGATCGCAATCTCAGGAGAAATGCCATGCCCGTCAGCAATCCCCCCACGACTGAGTTCGATGCCGTCATCGTTGGCGCCGGTTTCGCCGGCATGTACATGCTGCACAGCCTCCGCGAGCAGGGTTTCACTGCGCGCGTCTACGAAGCCGCCGACGGCGTTGGCGGCACCTGGTACTGGAACCGCTACCCGGGCGCACGCTGCGACGTCGAGAGCCTCGATTACCAGTACTCCTTCTCCGACGAGCTGCAGCGCGAATGGAACTGGACCGAGCGCTACGCGACGCAGCCCGAAATTTTGCAGTACTGCAACCACGTCGCCGACAAGTTCGATCTGCGCCGCGACATTCAGTTCGAGACGCGCGTCAGCTCGGCGGTGTTCGATGAAGAGGCCGACCGCTGGACGCTCGAGACGGACCAGGGCGATCGCGTCTCAGCCCGCTTCTGCATCATGGCGACCGGCTGTCTCTCCGCCCCGCGCCTGCCCGAGTTCGAGGGCATGGACAGCTTCCAGGGCGAGACCTATCACACGGGCCTTTGGCCGCATGAGGGCGTGGACTTCAGCGACAAGCGCGTCGGCATCATCGGCACCGGCTCGTCCGGCATCCAGTCGATTCCTCTGATCGCGGAGCAGGCGGAACAGCTGACCGTCTTCCAGCGCACGCCCAACTTCTCCGTCCCGGCCCAGCAGGAACCGCTCGCGCCCGAGTCCGTACGCGAGCACAAAGACAAATTCGCGGAGCTGCGCCAAATGGCGCGCGAGTCCGCCTTCGGCATCGCCTGGGAGTCGACGGCGAACTCCGCTTTGGACGCGACGCCGGACGAACGCGAGGCTGCCTACGACGAGCGCTGGCACAACGGCGGGACCGCGTTTTTGGTCGCCTACGCCGATTTGATCACGAGCAAGGAATCCAACGACACCGCCCGCGACTTCTTCCATGCCAAGATCCGCGAGACGGTGGAGGACCCGGCCGTCGCCGCGCTCCTCTCGCCCACCGATCACCCCGTCGGCACTAAGCGCATCTGTGTGGATACCGACTACTACGGGACCTACAACCGCGACAACGTCACCCTGGTCGACATCAGCGACGCGCCGATCGAGGCGATCACGCCCAAGGGCGTGCGCACCGGCGGTATCGAGTACGAGTTCGACGCCATCGTCTTCGCGACCGGCTTCGACGCGATGACCGGCGCACTGCTCAAAGTCGATTTCCGTGGCCGCAACGGCCAGACCCTGCAAGAGAAATGGGAGGACGGACCGCGCACCTTCCTCGGTCTCTCCACGGCCGGCTTTCCCAACCTGTTCATGATCACCGGGCCCGGCAGCCCGTCCGTGCTGAGCAACATGCTCGTTTCCATCGAGCAGCACGTTGGATGGATCAAGGACTGCATGCAGCACATGCGCGAGCGTGATCTCGACACGATCGAGGCCACTATCGAGGCCGAGAATGCCTGGGTCCAGCATGTCCACGATGCGGGCCAGGAGACCCTCTTCCCGCAGACCGATTCGTGGTACGTGGGCGCCAACATCCCCGGCAAGCCCCGCGTCTTCACCCCCTATATCGGCGGCGTGGCGCTCTATGCGGAGGAGTGCAGGGAAGTCGTGGCCAACGGCTACAAAGGCTTCGCCCTCGGTAGCGCCCAGCTGGCCGCGACCTCCTAGCGCCTCGGGAGTGCCGCCCAAGCGAGCCGTGGATCCGAGAGGGCCGGCCGCTACTCGATCGAGAGCAGCTCGATCTCGAACGTCAGCGCCTCGCCCGCCAGCGCCCGGTTCGCGTCGATCGTGACGATCCCGCCCGCGATCGCCACCACCTCGCCTCGGGCGCCGTTCTGGAAGCTAATCGGGTCGCCTACCTGCACGCCGGGCGGCGCCTGCGCGAGCGGTACCTCCACGATCAGGTTCGGATTGGACTCGCCGTAGGCCTCGGCCGGGGGAATCCGTACCGTGCGCACCTCGCCCACGCGAAGCCCGGTCACTGCGGCGTCGAAGCCGGCGATCACGTCGCCCGCGCCGACGGTGAAGGGGAACGGCTCTCCTCGGTCGCGGCTGGAATCAAAGATTTCGCCGTCGTCGAGCGTGCCGTGATAGAGGACGCTGACGCGGTCGCCGGGACCGGCCGCGGGGCCGGTCGAGCTTTCGCTCGCTGCGGAGGAGGCCGCGTTGGATCCTCCGTCGTCGGAGCCGCCGCAGGCGACGGCCAGCGCCATCATCCCAACCAGCAAGAGCGCGGCCCAGCGCCGCACGAATCGTCCAGGCATCGCGACGTATCCCTTGTCTACCGCAGTCCATCCCAGCATATGTGGCGAGGGCTCAGTCCGCGACGCGCGAAAAGCGCACGCTGACCGCCCCCAACGCTCCGAAGTCTGCCCTGACTTCATCGTTGGCACCGGGTCGCAGCACGTCGGTGCAGCAGCCCGTCGTCACCACATCCCCCGCTCGCAGCGACTCGCCACGCGCCGCCAGATCGTTGCCCAGCCAGACCATCACCCGCAGCGGGTCGCCAAGTACGGCTGCACCGTTGCCGCGGCTGATCTCCTCGCCGTTGATCGACGCGATCACCTCCTGCCCCGCGAGCAAGTAGGGCGACCAGTCCTGGATCGGCCTGCCGCTCACCCAGGCGCTGTTCATCACGTTGTCGGCCACGATCATGGCGACGTTGCCCGCCGAAGCACCGCGCAGCCGCGGTTCCACGATCTCCAAAGCCGGCATGATTGACTCGATTGCGGCGCTCACCTGATCGCCGCTGAAGGGCGCGCTGTCGGCGACTAAATCCGCCCCCATGCGATAGGCGAACTCCGGCTCGGCGATCAGCCCCAGTTTGCCCGGCACGGGAACGGTCGCCCCGTTCGCGAAGACGCGGTTCGCCCACAGACGTCCCGTCACCGGCGCGTCGATGCCGAAGTTCTGCTGGATCGCCTCGTTCGTCATTCCCACCTTGTAGCCGCAGGTCGGTCCGTTACGCGCCACGAACGAGGCCTGCACGGCATATCCCTCCGCCAGAGTCGACGGGCCGCCGTCCGGCTCGATCGGCGTGCGCGATTCCCAGGCGCTTTGCAATTGATCGACCAGCGGGTCGTCCGTCGTCGCTGCCATCTTCTCGCCTCCATCCGGCCCTGCGGCAGTCGCCCGGCCTGACCCACAGGCTATCGCTCCGCGCGGTTTGCCCCGGGTGGCAACATGGTGGAGGATCTCACCCTGCTAATGAGCGATCCCGGCGCGATTGCCCAACTGCGGATGCGCCGTCGAGTGGGCCGTCGTGGGATCCGACTGGGATCCCAACTTGAATGACAATGGCGACTCCCGTGATCACGAGTTCGTTTCGGGGATACCGGCGTCGCATTTGCCTGTCCACAAGTAATTTGACCAGGGAGTAGTCATGCGAGCAGTCGTCGTTGATCAGAACAAGACCGGCCGTCTCACGCTGGGCGAGGCGCCGGCGCCAGAGCCGGAGTCTGGCCAGGCGCTGATCGACGTCGCCGCCATCTCGCTCAACCTGGGCGAGACGAACCGCGCGCAGCTCGCCCCCAACGGCTGGCGCCCCGGCTGGGATCTGGCCGGCACCGTCGCCGCGGCGGCGGCGAACGGCTCTGGGCCGGTCGCCGGTACCCGTGTCGTCGGCTTCCTGCCCTCCGGGTCTTGGGCGGAGCAGGTCGCCGTGCCCGTCGACGCTCTGGCGCCGTTGCCCGACGCGGTCAGCTTCGCCCAGGCGTCGACGTTGCCCGTGGCCGGTCTGACCGCGCTCTACTCGCTTGACCGCTACGGCGACCTGCTCGGCCGCAACGTCCTCGTCACCGGCGCCTCCGGCGGCGTCGGCCACCTCGCGATTCAGCTTGCCCGCCACGGCGGCGCGCATGTCGTCGCCTCGGTCCGACGCCCGGAACGCGAGGAGCTGGTGCGCCGCGCCGGCGCGCACGAGGTCGTGGTCGGCGAGACTATCGTCGACGCGGCCCCCCACGGCCCATTCGACGCCATCCTCGAGGCGGTCGGCGCCGGTCTCCTCGGCGACGCGCTCAATCAGTTGGCGCCCGGCGGCATGTGCATCCTCTACGGACTCTCAGGCGGCACCGACGTCAACTTCGACGCGCGCGCCTTCATGACCAGCGGCGGCGCGCGACTCTACGGCTTCATCCTCTTCCACGAGGTGCTGGCCAGCCCGGCGGCGGGTGGTCTCGCCCGCCTGGCCGCTCTCGCGGCCCAAGGCGTGCTGCTGCCCCACATCGAAGTCGAAGCCCCTTGGTCTGAGATCGGCAGCGTCGCGCAGCGTCTGCTCGACCGGCAGATCGCCGGTAAGGCCGTGCTCACGATCGGATAGCGGGAGCTGCATGACCGGAATTGACAACCTGGTCGCGGAGATGCAAGTGGCGGTCGACTCCCTACAGGGGCTGTCCGGGCGGCCGCTTCCTGCTGGGAATCCCCCTTGCTCGAACCGGAAGGCCCGCCGCTGCCCGGTCGAGAGTCCTCGCCGCAGAACGCCTGGACCCCGCGCGACGCCGCCGAGCATGCGACATACAGGTTCGCCCTGAATGTCGCATGCTCGGCCCAGCCGGCGGACGGCCGGCTCAGTGCGTTTGGCGACTTCCGGACCAACTGGCGACGGCGGCTTGAAGCCGGCGAGATCGAGATCCCAAGCGTGGAGACATCCGCCTTGGCGTCAGTGGCGTTGGCCGAAGTTGGGACCCAGTCGTTCGCCGCACTCCGTGCGATACCGTTTGAGCGGCTCAGCGAGCCAGTCGAGTTCCTGCCGGGCCAGGACGCGTACATCGCACAGCGCGGCGCCCACAACGATGGCGACATGGCCACCGCGCTTCACCTCAGTGCCGCCCACATGCTCGCCCACGCGGCCCAGATTCCGCGCGCCGTCGACGAGCTCTAGACCGGCTCCAGGCGGTACATCCGCAGCGCGGTGTCGTGGAACATCGCCGCCCGCTCATCGGCCGCGAAGTTGACTGTCAGCTTCTTGAACTGGTTCCAGAGCACCGTGTAGCTGCAGGACAGCTTGTCGACGGGAAAGTTGCTCTCGAACATGCAGCGCTCGGGCCCGAACTGCTCGATCGTGTGTTCATACCACGGCCGGTTGGCCTCGAGCAGGTCGTCCGAGCTGGGCGCGGTCTCGCGCTCGCCCCAGCCGAAGCCGTTGATCGGCATCTGGATCCCGCCCACTTTCGCCACCACATTTGTGCACGTCGCCAGCTCCTCGATCGACTTGCGCCAGGTCGCGAAGACCTCATCGCGCCGTCCCGCGTAGGGACCGACGCCTAGCGGCCCACCCAGGTGATTGAGGATGATCGTCGACTCTGGATAGGCGCGCGCCAGATTCGTCAGCTCCGGAATCTGCGGATGATAGAGCCAGCCTTCAAACGTCAGGTTGTGTTTCGCCAGCTGTGCGAAGCCGGCGCGGAACTGCTCGTCCAGCAGGATGCTCGGGCCCGGCTCGATGCGGGAGCTGGGGACGTCGTCGGCCGCGTCCCAGCTCGCGTGGTGCCGGATCCCGCGGAAGCGCTGGGAGCTGAGCGCGATCTGCGCCTCCAGCACCGCGGCGACCTCGGATCCCAAGCGCAAGTCCGCATGCCCGACGATCCCCGTCGCCACCCGCATCTCGCCGTAGCGACCGCTCGCGCTCTGCGCCGCGATGCCCGCCGCGAACTCCGTCTCCCCCAGTGGTTTCATCGATTTCGCACCGTCGGCGCGATACATCGCCCCGCACTCGATGAAGATCGTCTGTCGCACGTTGTGATCGGCCGTGTCGGCCAGCAGTTCGTCCAGGAAATAGCGCCCGCGCGAGAAGTCCCAGAGATGGTGGTGCGGATCGATGATCGGCAACTCGGGCTCGATCGCCGCCTCCAGCGTGCTCGCCAGCCAGTTCGGGTCGCTCACCATCGCGTTCTCCCTATCTGCTTCTTCTGGCCGCCTGCCCGGCCGTCTTCGCCCTGCCGACGCTTGCGCAGACTATCCTCACACGCGACTCCTCGTAGTCCGGAAGGCGGTCTCCGTGCGCGTTGGCTTCATTGGCACCGGCAACATCGGCAATCCCATGGCGGCGAACGTGATCGCGGCCGGCCACGAGCTCGTCGTGAACGACCTCGATCAGGAGCGCACGGAGAACCTCGTCGAGCTGGGCGCGACCTGGGTGTCGACGCCGGCCGAGGCGACCGCGGCGAGCGAGGTCGTGCTCACCTCGCTGCCCGGCCCACCCGAAGTCGAGGCCGTCCTGACCGGCAGCGACGGCATCCTGGCCGGTGCTCAGTCCGGCACCGTCTACTTCGACCTCAGCACCAACTCGCCCGCCGACGCGCGACGCCTTGCCGCGATCGCCGCCGAGCGCGGCGTGACGATGCTCGATGCGCCGGTGAGCAACGGCGTGCAGGGCGCGCGCGACGCCAAGCTGGCGGTCATGGTCGGCGGCGATGAGGCGACCTTCGATCGCTATCGCTCCGTCCTCGAGGCGATCGGCGAGCACATCTTCTACATGGGCGAGTCCGGCATGGGCGCGCTGACCAAGCTGGTCAACAACATGATCGCCATCACCTCGGGCATGGTGCTTCAGGAGGCGGTCGTGCTTTCGGCCAAGGCGGGACTGCCACCCGAGCGCGGGCACGAGGTCTGGAGCGTCGCCTCCGCCCAGCGCCTCGTCGGCGGGATCCCCCGTCTGCTGGACCGACAAGTCGACGACCCGAGCTTCGCCCTCAACCTGGCCGCGAAGGACCTCCGCCTCGCGATCGAGACCGGCAACCAGGCCGGCGTCGCGATGCCCCTCGCCTCCGCCGCGGCCGACAATCTCCTACGCGCCGCCGGGCGTGGCTGGGGCGACAAGGCGATCGTGGCGGCCCTGGTCGACGCCGAGCAAAACGCCGGCCTGCGCGACGACGCGAGCGACTGAGGCAGCCGCCGTGTCCGACGCCATGACGCAGCTCGTCGCCGACCTCGCCGCCGAGCAGGACGCTCTCGACGAGGCGCTGTCGCCGATCCCAGCCACGCGTTGGGAGACGCCTTCGCCCGCGGAGGGCTGGCTCCTGCGCGACTGTATCGCCCACCTGGCCGAGGTCGACGAAACCGCCGCCCAGATCGCCGAGAGCGGCGTTTATCCCGAACCGTCCGGCCCCAAGGGCGACGGCGTTCGTAGCAGACGCCAGCTGGAGGCTCGCGCGCTGCCCATCGCGGAATTGCTCGACTGGTGGCGCAGCGCGCGCCGCCGCATGAACGACGCGCTGCGTCCGCTCGATCCCAAGCAGCGCCTGCCTTGGGTTGGCCCGCCGATGAGCGTGCGCTCCTTCACCACGGCGCGCCTGATGGAGTGTTGGTCGCACGGGCTCGACGCGCTCGCCGCCGCGGACCTGCCCGCCGCCGATACGGACCGCCTGCAACACATCGCCCACCTCGGCGTGATCACGCGTGAGTTCGCCTATCGCAACCGGGGGCTGGAGCCGCCCGACACGCCGTTGCGCGTCGACCTTGTCGCGCCTTCCGGCGCCGCCTGGAACTGGGGACCAAACGACGCGAGTGACCGCATTAGCGGCGCGGCTGGGGACTTCTGCCGCGTCGTCACGCGGCGGATTCATCCGGATGACACGGCTCTGCAGACGCAGGGTCTCGCCGCGGCCGAATTCCTGCGCCTCGCGCAGGCCTTCGCTGGGCCACCCGGCTCGGGCCGCGAGCCCGCCGGCGGCTAGCGCGACTGGGCGTGCGACGCGCGGCCTCATCTACACTCGCGCGACCGGAAGTCCCGACCGGAAGCTGAGCTGGAGGAGGAACAAAGTGCCACGCGACCCTCGTCCTGAACAGCTTCAGCAGTTCTTGGAAGAGGCGCCCGACGGCCCCATCTACATGCTCCGAATAGTCGATGGCCGCCGCGGAGGCGACCCAAGTCGCTGAGTCGAGCTAGCCGGAGCGCCTTCATGGTCGACGACCTTGCTCGCTACGCTGACGCCAACGGCCTGCGCACCTACTACGAGATCCACGGCAACCCCGACGGCGACCCCGTCCTGCTGCTGCATGGTGGCTTCGGCAATGCCAACAACTTCAACGCCATGCGCCCCGCGCTGGAGGAGCACTACGAATTGATCGTGCCCGAGCGCCGTGGCCACGGCCACACTCCCGATCTGCCCGGTCCGATCACCTACGACAACATGGCCGAGGACACCATCGCGTTCATGGCCGCGATCGGCCTGGAGCGGGCGCACCTCGTCGGGTGGAGCGACGGTGCCATGGTCGGCCTGCTCGTCGCACTGCGAGCGCCCGAGCGGGTCAGCAAGCTGGCGTTTCTCAGCCAGCACGTGAACCTGGCCGGCAGGCGCGTCCCGGGCGAGTCGGCCACGACCGGCTGGACGATCGACACAGTGTCGCCCGCGATCAAACGCTCCTACGAGAAGCGCTCGCCTGACGGTACCGACCACTTCCCCGTCGTCTTCGACAAGATGATGCGCCTCTTCGCCGAGGAGCCCCAGCTTCCGATCGAGCGGCTGGCCGGCGTGCGCTGCCCGACGCTGATCGCGGCGGCCGACGTCGACATCCTCTCGCTCGAGCACGCCGTGTCGCAGTTCCGCGCCATCCCCAACGCGCAGCTCGCCGTCGTGCCGGACGCCTCGCACAGCTTCCCGATGGACAAACCCGAGCTGACGGCCAAGCTCGTGTTCGACTTTCTGCGCGACTAACGCGTCACCCGCGCCGTTTCCGTATGTAGCGGCGGACGCCCTCCTATACTGCCGCCTTGGGGGATCCGATGGACGGTATCCACGACGTTGGCGGCATGCACGGCTTCGGCCCGATCGACCGCGACGACCCCGCCCTGGAGTCGTGGGAAGCGACGGTCATCGCGATCAACAACGCGTCGATGCGCGCCGGGCTAATGAACATCGACGAGTTCCGCCACGGCATCGAGCGCATGGCTCCCGCGCACTACCTCAGCTCGCCCTACTTCGAACACTGGTTGGATGGCATCACCCGCGTGCTGATCGAAAAGGGCCACGTCGACGCCGACGGACTGCAACAACGCGTCGAGCTCTTCCAGGAAGAGCCGGATACCCGGTTCGAAGCCGTCGCGGACGCACCCACATTTGAAGGCCGGGCGCGCTTCCGCTACGAGCGTGATGCGACCGCCCCGGCTCGCTTCGCCGTCGGCGACGCGGTGCGCATGCGTACGGCGAATGTTCGCGGACACACACGCCTGCCCCGCTACGCTCGCGGCAAGCCTGCGGTCATTCACACGGTCCACGGGGTCCACGTCTTCCCCGACACCAATGCGCACGGGCTCGGCGAACAACCAACCTGGCTCTACAGCGTTCGCTTCGACGCCGTGGATCTCTGGTCCGATGACGTCGAAAGCGACGGACAGTCGATCTATCTCGACGCATGGGAGCCCTACCTGCTCCCGCGCGACTCTGTCACGAACGAGGAAGAAGAGGAGAACGCCCGTGGGTAAGGACCATCCCAACGTTGAGGACTACGTCATCTCGCGCGTCCGCGCGCTGGAGTCGATCCTGATCGAGAAGGGGCTGCTCAGCGAAGACGCCGTCGATGCCGTCGTGCAGCGCTACGAGGAGGACACCGGACCGCTGCTGGGCGCGCGCGCCGTCGCCCGTGCCTGGCTCGACCCCGCCTACCGCATCCGGCTGATCGAGGACGCGCCCGCCGCGATCGCGGAACTGGGAGGCACGGCCGAGGAGCTGCGCGTCATGCCCAACGAAGACGGGGTGCACAACATGGTCGTCTGCACGCTCTGCTCCTGTTACCCCTGGAGCGTGATGGGGCTGCCGCCCAAGTGGTACAAGGAAGTGGCCTACCGCTCGCGTGCCGTCGTTGCGCCCGGCGCGGTGCTGGCGGAGTTCGGCTTGACCTTGCCGGAGTCCACCGAGATTCGCGTCTGGGACAGCAGCGCCGAGCTGCGCTACATGGTTCTGCCGCAGCGGCCCGGCGGCAGCGAAGGCATGGACGAGGAGGCGCTGGCTGCCCTCGTCACCCGCGATTCGATGATCGGTGTTGCCCAGCCCACCGTTCCCGCGCGGGTCGTCTGATGTTCAAGCCCAACCGCAACCTCGTCACGCGCTTCGCCGACGGCCGCCTGGTCAACGTCGCGCGCATGCGCGGGCACCTCTTCGTCTGTCACGAAAATTGCTGTTGCGGCCGCGTCGAGGACGGCTTCGCGCCGGTGCCCGTTGACCTCTACCAGGAAGAATGGGAGCGCCGCCGGCTACGCAACGTCGTTCACCTCACTGTCGGCGGCTGCCTTGGCCCTTGCGCCCTGGCCAACGTGACGATGCTGCTCTTCGACGGCGAGGCCTACTGGTTCCATTCCGTCGACGACGATGTGGTGCGCCTGCTCTTCGATTGGATCGACGCCTTGCTCGCCGGCGAAGACAGCTCTGGACCGCTGCCCGCCCCCCCTCCCGCCCTCGCCGAGCACCAGTTCACTGCCAGCACCTGGCAGGATCGCCCCGACGGCGCCCCCGTCGACGATCATCGCCCGCGCAGTGTGCAGCTGTTCAATCCCCCGCCGCGTCCGGCCTGGACCTGCCAGATCCCGGAGGCCGACGCCGCCGAGCGCGCCGTCGCCGACATGAGCGGCGGCAGCGCGATACCGCGCAAGAACGGCGAACTCGTCTTCGAGGCGCCCTGGGAGGGCCGTGCCTTCGGCATAGCCGTCGCGCTGAGCGAGCTGGGTGAGTACGACTGGGAGTCGTTCCGTCAGCGCCTGATCAGCACGATCGCCGACGCTGACGCGTCGGAAGCGCCCGACGCCGCCTCGCCCTACTACGAACGCTGGCTGGCCACGCTCGAGTCGCTGCTGGCCGAGAGCGGGCTCGTCGACGAAGCCGAACTGGCCGAGCGCGCGTTCCAGTTCGAGTTCGGCGAGCGCGACGAGGTCTACTAGCGGCTGCGCTTGGGGCCCCAAGATCGGCGAGCGTGAATCACGCGATCGCGCCCGCCGCCACGATCTGAACGATCCGTTCGTCGTCGTAGCCCAGGATCTCGCGCAGCACCTGGTCGTTCGCCCAGCCCATCAACGCCGACTGACTGTGCCGGATCGCGGGCGTGCGCGAGAAGATCACGCGACTGCCCTCCACGACCATCGCACCGTTGGGATTGGCCAGATCCAAGAAGTGATTGCGATGCAGGAGCTGCGAGTCTGCCACCAGATCCCGACTGCGCAGGACCGCGTGCGATGGCACGCCGCGCGCCTGCAAAATCTCCGTCGTCTCTTGCCCTGAGCGCCCCGCCGTCCAGGCCGAGAGGGCCGCATCGAGGCGCGCGCGCTGGTCAAGCCGCCCTGGCATCGTCGCCAGCGCCGTGTCGGAGACCAAGTCGCCGCCCAGCTCCGCCGCCAGCGCTGCCCAGTCGGCGTCGTCGCGCGTCGCGATCGCGACCCACTCGTCGTCACCCGCCGCCGGGTAGACGCCGTGCGGCGCCATCTGTGCGTCGTTGTTGCCGTCCGGCGACCAGACCTCGCCGTCGATCGCGAACTTGAGCAGCGCCGGCGTCAGGAAGTGTGCCGCCGCCTCGCTCTGCGAGAGATCGATGTACTGGCCTTCGCCTGTGCGGTCCCGATGCTCCAACGCCGCCATCAACGTAGCCACCGTGAAACGCGGCGCCACGTAGTCGCTGTAGGCGCCAAAGGCGCCCGCCGGTGGCCTGTCGGCCCAGCCCGCCATGCTCGTGAAGCCCGCCATCGCGGCGGCGAGATTTCCGAACCCGGCGAACATTGCCAGGGGGCCGCTCTGCCCCATCAGGCAGGAGCTGAGCATGATCAGTTCCGAGTTGACCTCGCGCAGCGTCTCGTAGTCCAGGTCCCAGCCCGCCATCGCCCGCGGACTGAACGACTCCGTCAGCACGTCCGCCCAGCGCACCAGATCGAGCAGCACTTCCCGCCCGACCGGGTCGCCGGGATCCAGCGTCACCATCTGCTTGCCGGCGTTCATGTTGTTGAAGAAGCCCGACGCCTCGATCTCCGTCGCCAGGCCGTTGGAGTGAGGCCCCAGCGTGCGGCCTGTGTCGAGCCGCCGCGACGATTCTACGCGCAACACCGTGGCGCCGTAGTCCGCCAGCACCCGCGTGGTGGCGGGGCCCGCCATCACCCACATCAAGTCCAGCACCTTCAGCCCCGCCAGCGGCGCGCTGTCCACTCCCAGCCCGTTGCTCGCCGGGCGTCCCGGGCGGATCTCCGAGAGCACCTCTGCGCTGTGCGCCCCTGCCGCCGGGGCTGGCCGCCGATACGCGATCGGCGAGGCCGACAATTTCGCGAACGGCCCGGGATGCCGCAGCGAACCTCCAGCCGAACTCTCGCTTCGCTCAAGCTCTCGCCAGTACTCGCGAGCCGCCAGCTGCTCGCTGGCGGCCACGTCGGCGACCGTGTTGACCGGAGCCACCATGCAGCGCCGCTCCAGCGCCTCTTGCAGTAGTTCCGCCTTCGTCAGGGATGTTGTCAGAGCTTCCACACTGGCGCAGATGGCGTCGTATCCAGAGAGCTCGTCGGTGTCGGTCGGGATCAGGGGGTAGCTGACCCAGTCCTGGTCGCGCATCGCCTCGTCGCAGAAGCCCGCCTCAAAGACCCAGTTCATCAGTCGCGCGGTAAACGGCCCCACCGCCGATCCGAACAACAAGGCGATCGAAACGAAGCCGTCCTTGGCTGGCCAGTAGAGCTGGATCTCGAACTCGCCGGCCCGCACGCCCCGCGCTGAGCGCTCGTACGGGGGCGCGTTGATCGCGGCCGAGAGAATCGCCGACTGGGTGGCGATGGCGTAGGCCGCCTGCGCGCTGACGTCGATCTGCTGGCCCAGTCCGGAACGATGCCGCTCCCGCAGCGCGATTAGCGCCGCCCCCGCCGCCTCCGCCCCGGCGTGCAGGAACGTCTGCGGCAGGCTCACCCGCAGTGGGGCGCGGTCCTTATCCCCGCTTTGGCTCAGCGGGCCGGACGCGGCGGCGACCGTTAGGTCCGTCGCCGCGTAGCCTGCCTTCGGACCGTCCTGCCCGAAGGCCGAGATCGAGACATAGATCAGGGCCGGATTGACCTTCGCCAGGTCGGCGTAGCCCAGGCCCCGCGCTGCCATCGACCCGGGATCGTCGGATTCGATCAGGATGTCGGCGCCGCGCGCCAGGTCGCGCAGCAGCGTGCGCCCCTCCTCGGTCTCGATGTCGGCCGTCAACGATCGCTTGTTGCGCGCCCACGCCTCCCACAGCAATGACTCGCCGCTATCCGCGAAAGGACCCCGCTGCCTGGCGACGTTCCCGTCCGGCCCCTCGATCGCGATCACGTCCGCGCCGAGGTCGGCCAGGATCATCCCGGCCACGATCCCGCGCTCGTCGCTCAGGTCGAGCACTCGGTATGGACTGAGCATTGTGCCCCCACTCCGACTTCATCCGCCGAGCTGGGAGGATAGAGACTGGGCTCCAATCCGTCCCGTCAGCCGTGACGTAGACTGCTCCCCGCGCCCCCGGCGGGATCCCGCACAACGTGGAGCCCGGCGCGAAGGAGTGGAACATGCGACTCGGCGTTATCGCGGGGATGGGATCGGACTGGCGCGAGTCGGTCGAGAAGGTCCGCATCGCCGAGGATCTCGGTTACGAGCTCGTCACCAACGGCGAGTCCTGGCAGGCCTCGGTCTTGCCCTGGCTGACGCTGGTCGCCGCCAACACCTCGAAGATCCAGATCGGCCCCTCGATCCTCAACTGCTACTCGCGTTCACCCGCGGTCATGGCGCAGGAGTTCGCGGCGCTGGAGGAGATCTCCGACGGGCGCATGATCTACGGGCTCGGCTCCTCCGGCAATCTCGTGATCGAGGGTTACCACGGCATCCCCTTCGACCGGCCCCTGCGCCGCATGCGCGAATACGTCGAGATCTTCCGCATCCTCATGTCGGGTGAGCGCCTCAACTACGACGGTGAGATCTACCAGCTCGACCGCGGATTCCGCATCGACTTCAAACGCCAGCGCGAGACGATCCCGGTCTACATCGCCGCCATCACGCCCAAGTCGATCGCCCAAACCGGTGAGCTGGCCGACGGCATCTTCCCGATCCATTGGCCGCAGGAGGCCTTCGGCACCCTGCGCGACGAGCTCGCCGTCGCCTCCACCGCCGCCGGCCGCCCCGCCAACAGCGTCACCATCGCGCCCTTCACCAATATCTACGTGCTCGACGGCGACGACGACGAGGCCAAGTGGCGCGCCGCGCGCCAGCCGCTCTTCCACTACATCAACCGTATGGGCAGCTTCTATTGGCAGATGCTGAGCCGGCAGGGCTTCGAAGCCGAGGTGGGTGCCTCGCGCGAGGCCTGGGCCGATCGCAATCAGGACGGCGCCTTCGAAGCGTTGAGCGAAGGGATGGTCCGCTCGATCCAGGTCGTGGGGCCGCTCGACTCGGTTCGCGAACAACTCCAGCAGCGCTCGGACCAGGGCGCCGACCTGCAGATGGTGCAGATGCCGCAGGGCAGCCCCACCGAGGCCGGCGCCTTTCTCCAGCAACTGCTGAGCTAGAACGCACCCGCTGCGCTTTAACCCGAACAGCTGGTCGGCGATCAGCGCCGCGGCCGGAATCGAGGATGCTATGCCAGAGGCCGCAATCAACGGCACCACGATCCGCTACGAGGTACACGGCAGCGGCTTCCCGCTGGTCTTCGTGCACGGTGGCTTCGGCGGGCTCGGCACCGGGGCAGGCGCCCAGGCGCCCGACTGGCTCGACCGATTCGCCGCCGACTTCACCGTCATCCTCTACGACCGCCGCTCCTCCGGTCGATCCGGCTTCGAAGAAGTCGAGCACACGATGTCCCTCTTCGCCGGCGACATTCAGGCTCTGCTCGCTGAGTTGGGATTCGACCGCGCACATGTCTGGGGCACATCCGCCGGCGGCCAGATCACGCTCAGCTTCGGACTCGATCACCCCGCTGCCGCCGCGGCCCTCGTCGTGGCCGACTCGGCGCCCTGGCTCTCGCGCGACGCCGATCTGCGCGCCAAGCTGCGCGAGCGGATCGACCTCTTGCAGCGCGAAGGCGCCCAGGCTGCCTACGCGGCCCGTCGCGAGAGTGGCACCGTCGGCCTCAACCTCTTCGCCGCCGCCCGCCCCGCCCAATCCGAGGCGGAGCAAGAGGCGCGCGACGCTCAACGCAGTCGGATCCAGGCGCAACTCGCCAAGATCCCGCGTGAGGAGCGCATCGCCAAGTACGCGGGTGAACTGCGCACCTACGAGGCCTATCTCGGCTTCGATGGCAGCGCCCGCCTCGATGCGCTGAGTTCTCCGACGTTGATCGTCTACGGCACCGCCGACACCGTCTTCCCCGCCGCCGGCTGGGCTGAGGCTGCCGCCGCCAACCCGATGATCACCTACCACCCCGTTGAGGGAGCCGAGCACGGCCTGACCGCGGCCCATCCTGGGACGCTCGACGAGATCCACGCCTTCCTCAGCGCCAACACGCCCTGACGCGGTCGCAGCGGGCG
>CAUYZA010000036.1:0-15516 GCA_963577225.1 Dehalococcoidia bacterium
CCTGCCCTGTCTCAAGCGGCCTGTCCAGGTCGAGCCAGTGCTCATCGCGATGCTCGTCGCGCACCGAGAATTGGCTACCCGGAACCAAGCGCAGCCCCAGCGATGCGTCCGGCCACGAGCGTCGCGCGGGCCACGAGAGCCACAAGCCGCGTCCACAGTCGGGCCGCGCCGCGAGGCCTGACTTCGTCAGCCGCTGCAATAGGAGCTCCCGCTCCGGCCATTCGTGAGGCAGTCCCCGCCACTCCTGCAGTCGACTCAGAGCGGCCGCCGCCCTACGCGCATCCAGCGCCACGTTCACGATGCGCGCCAGCGCCCGCAGTTGCTCAACCAGCGAAGTCGGCGCGCTGATCCAGGCCGCTCCACCGCCCGGCATCGCCGCCTTGAACTGCCCGATCTGGACCACATAATCGTGCGGCTCAAGCTGGAGCAGCGTCGACTCCTCGATCCCTTCGCGTTCCGTCCGGGCGAAGCGGGCATCTTCCAGCACCGGCACGCCATGACGCTTGGTCGGCCCCAGGCAGTGCGCCCGCTCTCCCGATGGCTGACTCAGCCCGGCGCAGCCGTTGCTGGGCGAGAGATAGATCAGACGGGTAGCAGGCGCATCGAGCAGCAACGCTTCCAGCGCCTCGTTCGCCGAGCGCGTTCGGCGGGGCAGCGCGACCAGCTCCGCGCCCCGCATCCGCAGCGACATGATCACGCTGGGCGGAGCCGGAGTCTCCACGACCACCCGCGCCCTCGCCGGCACGAGGGCTTCGAAGACGAAGCGCGCGGCGAGATCCACGTCGTTGACCAGCACGATCGAATCCACGCCGCGATCGTCCCCACCGCCCAGGCGCGCCGCCTCCGCTAGCAATCGGCTGCCCGCGCCGTCCGGCCGCTCAGGCTCCGCCTCGTCCCGCAGCGGCGCCGGAGCCAGCGCCGTTAACAGGCGCGTGCCATGGGATCCCATCCGTCGCGCCTACCTGCCACGTCGCCGCGTCGAACGCGACGACCGTGCCATACCCAACACGTCGCTCCAGCAGTCCGGTGTCGGCCAACTCCGACAGTGTGCGCGCCAACGTGTTCCGGCTCACGCCCAGCCGTTTTGCCAAGCCGCGCTCCGCCGGCAGCACCATGCCGTACGGCAGGCGTCCGCTGATGACGGCATCGTGCACGTACGTCGCGATCTGCCGCCAAGGCGGTGCCGGGCTCGATCGATCAACACTGAAGCCGGCCAGTGGATCGACGTTGGCGGATCCGCGGTCGCTCATCGCAGGCGTGCTCAGGCCGGTTCAGCGGGCTGGAAGATCTCGATCGGATTGCCCGACGGATCGTCGATCAGGACCTGTGTGCCGCCCGGTCCCTGCAGCGGCTCGTTGCGGAAAACGGCCCCGCGCTCCCGCAAATCCGCCACGACGGCCTCGATGTCGTCCACCTCCACAACGATGCGGTTCCAGCCACCGGGCTCGGGCTCGCGCCCATCCGGCATCGGCTTGGACGCCGAGGCAGCCGGCCTCGCCAGCCACAGATGCAGATCCCCGCGGTCCATCGAGGCGAACGGCGGTCCGAAGTGCTGGCGCACCGTGAAGCCCAGCACGTCCTGATAGAACGCGATCGACTCCTCGACGTCTTGAACCAAGTATCTGGCGATGGCCATGAGTGGCCCCCTTTTGGTGCCGATCGTACGAAGCGCGCTCGCGATGGCCCTGGGCCTTTGCCACTCTTCGAGCGTGGGCCAATGATATGGGCCAATCGCGGCTCCCATGCACCAGATGGGGCGCGATAGGCTACGGCGCGCAGGCCGGAGCTTAGGCCTGCGCGAGGACCAGCCGATGCCGGACTTCAGCACTACCGACGCCGAACGCACGCGCGACGCCTGTTACGAAGTGCTGCGGGAGTACCAGCTTCCCGGCTTGGCGATCGGCGTCGTTGAGGGCGACGACATCGTCTATGCCGAGAGCTTCGGCTTCGCCGAAATCAAGCGACGCCGGGAGATGTCGATCACGCACCGCCAACGGATCGGCTCGATTAGCAAGACGATGACCGCGCTTCTGATTATGTCGCTAGTTGAGCAGGACCGGCTCCGGCTCGACTCGAAACTCGTCGACCTCTTTCCCCAGCTCGCCTTCGTCGGTGAGGGGGACTCGTCCAGCCTGACGATTCAGCACTTGCTGACCCATAGCGGCGGCATCGGCGAGGCGCCCACCCGCGCGCTGCTCGACAATCCGCTGGCCGCGCTCTGGAGCGACTCGCCCGATCTGTTGCCGCCCGAGGAGCGCTACCCGGACGGCATCGAGATCGAGACCGACCCGGGGACCAAGTGGGCCTACGCCAATCACGGCTTCGGCCTGCTGGGCGACCTGCTGACGCGGCTGGAAGAGAAGCCGCTGGCCGACCTCTTCCGCGATCGCATCTTCCGGCCGCTGGCGATGCGCGACAGCGACATCCGCGACAAGCCCCATCACAGCCTGGCCCCCGGCTACCACCGCGCCATCACCGATCCCGAGCGGCGCGTGCGGGGCGGCGTCGATCTTTGGTACAGCGACGAGCCAGCCGAGGACGAGGTCAACCTGCGCGGCCAGTACATCTACATCCCCGTCCCGGCCGCCGGGTCGGTGCAATCGACAGTGCGTGACATGGCGCGTTACGCGTCGGTCTTGTTGCGTCGCGGCGAGGGGCTCGTCGAGGAGCAGACCTTTGCGACGATGGTCGCTGCACAGTGGGAGCCGGATCCACGCTTGGCGTCAGTGGGGCTGTCGTTCATGCGCGGGAGCCATTTCGGCGTGCGCAGCTTCGGACACGGGGGCGGCGTCTCGGGCGGCTGGAACAGCGAGATGTCGATCTTCCCGGAGCGCAACCTGGCCGTCCTGATCCACTTCAATCTCGACGACGAGTCAACCGGCCCCGCGCGCTCTCGGCTCTTGCAAGCGGTCTTGGACGGCTCCATTGCGCCGCCGCTGGACGAACCGATCGATGGGGCGCTGGCGACACAGGCGGCCGGAACCTACGAGGCGGAGCCGGGCGAGCTGACCAACACGCGCATTCGCTGGACGACCGGGCGTCTCACGATCGCTGCGGAAGACGCTGGGCTACTGCTCCGATCACGGCGCGGCGCCTGGACGGAGGGCGTTCCGCTGCGCACCCCGGACCCGGCCGACCCCACCCTCCTGCGTGTCATGGACGGCTCTGTGGAGCCGGTCCATCTCGTCCTCACGCGCGGCGAAGCGGGCCGAGTTGACGGCTTGCTGCTCGATCGCTGCGTACGCATGGTGCGCGCCGCGGATCCGGCTTAGATCGGTCGCTTAACTGCGGCAGGCCCCGCGCTCGCTTATCGTTGCTGCGGTTGGGTTGGAGATCGGAGACCGACTGATGCGACGATCTCTGCTCAAACGCGCGAGTTTGATCCCCCCCCTGTTGCTGATCTCGGCACTGGTCGCGGCGGCCTGTGGAGGCGGTGGTGACGACGGCTCTTCCGATGATCTGGTCGCCAACAGCGCCGCGGCCCAGACTAACGACATCCAGAGCACGGACGACGAAGATGAGAGCCAAGCGCCCGCCGGCTCATCCGCCACGGCGCAAGGCGACGCCGAGGGCGCCTACGAGAACGACGTCAAACGCATCGCCGACCGCGTCCAGGCGGATCTCGACCAGCTCGGCCTGGAGTTCCTGCGTATCTTCCTGCTGGAGTTGGACGGCATCGATACGGAGGACGATCAGGCTGTCGCCGAAGTACTCGCCGAGGTGCTGCTGACCTTCGCCAACGACGTCACGACACTCGTCGCGGACGGCCTCGACGAACTCGAGGCGCTCGCTCTGCCGGACCGCTACGCCGACGACCACCGGCTCTTCGTCAACTCCGTGCGCGCAATCGCCACGCTACAGGCCGATGCCTTCGAGACGATCGCGCGCGAGGGCTTCGACCTCGAGACCGGCTTCGACGCGATCAACGCAGAGACCGACGCGCTGGAGGCCGAACTCGAAGCGACACTTTCGCCCGACTTCTTGGCACTCGTCGCCGCATTCTTCGCCGACGCCAACCTCAACGACCTGACCCCGACGGACGTCCTGGATGATGACGACTCCGTGATGCTGACGGAGGGGGACCGGGCCGTTTCCATCGGGGGTGACCTGGTCGATGGCTTCCCGCCGATCTTGGTACCAGCCGACTCGACGCTGGAGACCTCCGCCTCCGAGCGAACGGAGGTGGGAACGCTCTACTTCGCGGTCTGGCAAAGCAACCAAGAACCGATGGAGCTGCTCGATTTCTTCGAGATCGCGTTTGAAGCTCTGGGCGTCGACGAGCAGCCTGAGCGGATCGAGCTGGGCGGGCTGTACACGCTGGAATACGGCGGCGGCGACCCCGACACCACCGCGGCCACCGTCTTCATCGCGGCCAACGAGGAGGTCGGGGGCTATAGCGTCGTGATGCAATACCTCGATCCCTCCTGATACCGCGCCGAGATTTGATACGCCGTTGTTTGACGGGCCAACGGCCCGCTACCGATACTCGATCCTGAACGGTGATGACCGGGACCAGTAGGACGCGCTCTCATCCACAGCGAGCCGGCGGTGGTGCAAGCTGGCGATGCTCACGTCCGAACTCCCCCGCGAGCCGTCCCGCCGAACGCGCAAGCCAGTAGGCAGGACCGGGTCCGCCCGTTAGCGCGGTTAACGAAGCGCCCCGACGTTGGCCCGGCCAGAGGCCGAGCGACGCGGGGAAGCAGGGTGGTACCGTCCTCCACGCGGCCGATGAGCCGTGACTGAGGATCCCCGCAACCCCCATTGCTCCGGCAGCGATGGGGCTTTTCGATCCGTTTGGGTCGATCAGCGAAGGATCTGAGGTCCACGTGATTCTGCGAGCCGTCTCCGTCACCATCGCCGCCGGTCAACACGACGCCTACTGGAGTTGGGCGGACGAGATCATCGCCTTGTGGGACGCGCATGGGGTGCGTCGCTCCGGTGGGCCTTACCGCCAGCGGACCGAGGCCAGCGGCGACGACGTCGCCCTCTGGCTGACCTTGCACGAAGACATGTCCGAGATCGAAGGGGAGTTCCGCACCCTCTCTAGCGAAGGGGAGGGCAAGGCGTTGATCGAACGTCGCCCCGCGCTCGTGGCCGAGACGACCGTCGCCTACTACGACTCCCACCCCTTCGACTAATGGGCCGCTTGAATCAATGGCCCTTCGAGAAGAGCAAGCAATGACCCAGCCGACAACCCCGCCCGCTGAGCGTGGCGCTGCGGACCGCTACAACCCCGGCGCAATCGAGACCAAGTGGCAGCAGCGCTGGGAGGCCGACAACCTCTACCGGACGGCGGACGATGATCCGCACGAGCGGTTCTACTTCCTGACAATGTTTCCCTACCCCAGTGGCGACCTGCACATCGGGCACTGGTACAACTACGCCCCCGCCGATGCCGCCGCGCGCTTCCGTCGCATGAATGGCCAGAACGTCTTGTTCCCGATGGGCTTCGATGCGTTCGGGCTGCCAGCCGAGAACGCCGCCATCCGCGAGGGCATCCATCCGACGATCCGCACGGCGGAAAACATCGATCGCATGCGCACGCAGATGCGGGCGATGGGCGCCTCCTTCGACTGGTCGCGCGAGCTCGATTCCTCCGATCCGGCGTACTACCGCTGGACCCAGTGGTTCTTCCTCCAGCTCTTCAAGAACGGGCTGGCCTACCGCAAGCGCGCCCCGGCGAACTGGTGCCCGGGCTGCGCCACCGTACTGGCCAATGAACAGGTGATACGCGACGACGACGGCCTCGGTCGTTGCGAGCGGTCGGGCGATCTGGTCGAAGCGCGCGACCTCGAGCAGTGGTTCTTCCGCATCACCAACTACTCCGACGAGCTGCTCGACTTCTCCACGATCGACTGGCCGGACCGCATCCGCACGATGCAGACGAACTGGATCGGCCGCTCAGAAGGGGCCGAGATCCGCTTCCAGCTCGAGGCCGAACTGACGGACGGTGCGGACGAGCGCTGGGACGCGATCACGGTCTTCACGACCCGGCCCGACACCGTCTTTGGCGTCTCGTACATCGTGCTGGCGCCGGAGCATCCTCTCGTCGACGTGTTGACGACGGCCGAGCGGCGTGCCGCCGTCGATACCTACGTGCAGCAGTCGCGCCTAGCGACGGAGATCGAGCGCCAATCGACCGAACGGCCCAAGACCGGCGTGTTCACCGGCGCCTACGCCCAACACCCGTTCACCGGCCAGCGCGTCCCGATCTGGACCGCCGACTACGTCTTACTGACGTACGGCACCGGCGCCGTGATGGGCGTGCCCGCACACGACACGCGTGACTTCGAATTCGCCCGCATCCATGAGCTGCCCGGTCTGGTCGTGATCGCCGCTCCGGATCAGGATGCCGCGTCGCTGGCGGGAGCGCTGACCTCCAGCATGGAACAGGCCTACGTCGAGCCGGGCCTGATGGTGAACTCCGCGCCGTTCGACGGTTTGAGCGGAGAGGACGGCAAGGTCGCCATGGCGGAAGCGCTGCAAAAGGCGGACCGGGGCGGAACGTCGGTCTCCTATCGCATGCGCGACTGGTTAATCAGCCGCCAGCGCTACTGGGGCGCGCCGATCCCCATCGTCTACTGCGATGAGTGCGGCATCGTGCCGGTGCCCGAGGACCAGCTCCCTGTCGAGCTGCCGCCCGACGCCGAATTCCTGCCCACAGGCGAGTCGCCGCTCAAGCGCCACGACGCCTTTCGCCAGACCGTCTGTCCGCAATGCGAGGGTGCCGCCGAGCGCGAAACGGACACGATGGACACCTTCATGTGCTCGTCCTGGTACATGTTCCGCTTCGCCGATCCCCACAACAGCGACGAGCCCTTCAGCCGCGAAGCGGCGCAACGTTGGCTGCCCGTCGACCAGTACGTGGGCGGGGCCGAGCACGCCGTGATGCATCTGCTCTATGCGCGCTTCTTCACCAAGGCGTTGCGCGACATGGGCATCGTTGAGATCGACGAGCCGTTCAGCCGGCTCTACAACCAGGGCATCATCGTCAAGGACGGCGCCAAGATGTCGAAGAGCCGGGGCAACGTCGTCAACCCAGATGAGTGGGTCGACAAGCTGGGCGCGGACGCGGTCCGCCTCTACCTGATGTTCCTCGGTCCCTGGGACCGAGGCGGCGACTGGGACGACAGTGGCATCCTGGGCCACTCGCGTTGGCTGAACCGCGCCTGGCAACTCGTCACCGGGGAACAGGCCACCACGTCGGATCGGGCGGGCGCCGAACGCATCCAGCGCATCACGCACCAGATGATCCGCAAGGTGACGGCGGATCTGGAAAGCTTCCGCTTCAACACCGCCCTGGCGGCGATGATGGAGTGCACCAACGCGCTGGGCAAGGAACGCGACGGTGGCCCTGTCGACGGGGAGGCCTGGCACGAGGCGATCGAGTCGCTCGTGCTCTGCTTGGCGCCGCTCGCCCCCCACATCGGCGAAGAACTCTGGCAACGGCTGGGACGACCGTATTCGGTGCACCAACAGACCTGGCCCGAGTGGGACCCCGAGATCGCGCGTGATCAGAGCGTGACGCTGGTCGTCCAGGTCAACGGCAAACTGCGCGACCGGATCGAGATCGAACCCGGCCTGGACGAGGCGGCGGCGCTGGCACTGGCCGAAGCGTCGGACAACGTGCGCTCTCACATCGAGGGCAAGACGACGCGCAAGGTCATCTTCGTGCCGGACAAGCTGCTCAACTTGGTTGTCGGCTAACAGACCCTTGTCGGCGAGCGCTGGCCCGCGGTCCGGAGCTAGGTCGTGGCGGCGGAGTCCTCGCGGATCGCGCGATCACGCGCCTCGACGTCGACGTGTTCCTCTGCGCGGCTGACCTTGGTCTCGAGCTGATCGGCTCCCGCCCGCACGCTGGTCTGGATCGCCGCGAGCTGCGCATCGAGACGTTGCAGCATGTCGAGCGAGTAGCGGTCGGCTTCGAGCGCCTGCTCGACGGCCTGCGTGGTCGCCTCGCCGCGCACGCGGGCGGCCTGGCCACGGGCCTCTTCGAGCAGCTGCGTCGCTTGCTCGCGCGACTCCTCGACCATCTCGCCGGCGCGCCGCTGCGCGTCCAGTACGAGGTCGTGCAAGTTGACGATGTTGTCGGCTTCCTGGCGCGCCTTGGTCAGGGCGATCCGCGCGTCTTCTTCGGCGCGAGCAAGTACGTCGTTGCGCTCGCGCAGAATCGCGCGCGCGTCCTCCACCTCGGCCGGGACGGCGGAGCGCATGCGGTCGATCAGTTCCATCAGCAGCGCGCGGTCGACGGTCCAGCCGCCGCCGAAGCGGGCCTGCCGGCCCTGCAAGACGGTGTCTTCCAGCTGGTCGATGAGCTCAAGGAGATCCAAGCTGCGCCTCCGTGCTCCGACCCCGCGATCCCAGCTTAGCCCGCATCGCCCCGCTGGCGGACACCCAGGGACGTCTCCGGCGGTCCGAACTTCGCCTCCAACGCCGCCGCGACGTTGGGCGGCACGAGGTCCGCGACAGACTGCTTCAACGCAGCCAGCTCGCGAGTTCGGCTGGCGGAGATGTAGAGGTGCCTGCTGCGGGTCATGAAGTAGGCCTGATCGATCTCCGGGGCCATCTTGTTGTTCATCATCGCCATGTCGAACTCGGCCGCGAAGTCGGTCAGGGCGCGCAAGCCGCGCACCACCACAAGCGCGTTGATGTCCAAAGCGTACTTGACCATCAGCCCATCGAATTGGGTCACCGTGACGTTGTCGAGATGTGCGATTGCCTCAGTCATCAGGACCGCACGCTCATCGATCGTGAACAGCTCGGACGAACGGCCAAAGATGCCGACGACGACCTCATCGAAGAGGCGCGCGGAGCGCTCAACGATGTCGAGATGACCAAGGGTGGGTGGGTCAAAGCCACCCGGGTAGAGCGCTTTGGTCATGGAGTCACAGTCATTCTGGACAGCGTCACGTCAACACCCCGGGCTCATCGTCTCGCGCTCATTGGCTGCGGCCGGCACGAAGGTGCCGAGAACGCCGTCACCATACCGACGCTCCTCCACTTGGGCTAGATCGGCGATTCCCGGCGGGGCAGGTCGCTTGCGGAGGTACCGCCAGAGTAGGAGTCCCCGCTCGCCGACCAGGCCGGCCTCAGCTAATTCGATCAATGCCTCGGTGGCGTCGTCGGGGTAGGGCGGATCGGCGAAGCAGAGGTCGTAGGGCGGCTCCAGGGCACGGGCCGACTCAACCGGGACGCAGAGAACGCGCGCCCGAGCTGTGCAGTCCAGCGTCTCCAGATTTCGGCGAATGACGTCGCAGGCGCCGCGGTCGCGCTCGACGAAGTCGACGCTCTGCGCGCCGTTGCTGAGTGCCTCCAGCCCCAGCAGCCCGGATCCTGCGTAGAGGTCGAGGACGCGTCCCGTGACGACTGCGAGCACGTCGGGCCGGTTGAAGATCGACTCGCGCATGCGGGCCGTGGCCGGCCGGGTGGGCGCGGCGGCGGCGGCCAGGCGGCGGCCGGCGAAGTCGCCGGTGGCGATCCGCACCTGTGGCTGCCGCGTTCGGGACGCCATCGCGCGTGGTGCCGCTCAGCCTTCGACCCGCACGGTCAGCGCGCGCCCGACGCGTACGTCGCCGTCCGAGACGATCAGCCGGACTTCGTAGGTGCCGGGGCGCGTGGGCGTGGTCCAGACAACCCACCCGGCTGCACCCGATCCGCCCAGCTCGCCGTCGTCGGACTCCCAGACCGGTCTGTAGAGCTCGCTGTTAGGCAGCACCAGCCGCACGCCACCCGACTCGAGGAAGTCGTTCACCGTGTCCCAGAGCTGCGCGTGCCCCGGGTCGTCCGAGACGTCCTCCAGCGCCAGCCCGCCGAGACCAAAGTCGGCGATCAAATCGAGCTTGAAGCCGATGCTGAATCGGTTCTCCAGCCAGATCGTGACGAGCTGGCCGTTGACATCTGGGTAAATGAACGAGACGGCGTTGGCGAAACGGTCCCAGAAGAGACCACTGGCTCCGCCGTCCTGGAACAAGCTGTTGCCCACCAAGGTCACCCGTGAGCCAGCCAGCACGGGACCGGGCTCGCGCACGCTCACGATCGCCGCCACCCCAAGCGCCTCGCGTTGTGTGACCAATTGGGTAGCGGTCGCGCTTTTGACGACGCTGAGCGGGGTCAGCTTGAGCAGGATCTTCTCGCTCGGCACACGGTTGAGCACCGACGGCAAGGCGTTGGCCAGGGTCTCGCGGAAGATCGACTGATCGCGCGGCGGGGTCAGCTTGAGCAGATCGACGACCGCGCCCAGCACGGCCAGGTCATAGGCGCCCTCGTTGAATCCCGAGGCATCGTTACGCGGCAGGGGGATATGAACACTGATCCCGCGGTCGTCGCGATGAAGTTGGTCGGCGAGCTCGCTAATGAACGAAGTAAACGCCTCGCGCAAAGCGGGGCTGATGAACTCGTAGTCGATGTCGACGCCGTCGTAACGCCCCGTCTGCACCATGAGGAGAATGTTGTTGATGTGCTGACGGCGCAGCTGCTCCGAGGCGATCACGGTGTTGATCGTCTCCGCCAAGGTGACGTCAGCGATCACGACCGGATAGATGGCCTGGGTCACATCGCTGGGCAACGCCTCGACGCGGCCGAGCAGCGAACCATCGCTCGCAGGCACGAATCCAATGGGGTTGATAATCGTCAGCGTGTTGACGGCGGCGGCGGCGAGATCGGTTCCGTGCGGCAGCGTTCCGGTCACAGTGTCGCGGAATTGCAAGCGTCGCAGAATTGCCATATTCGCCGGCACTTGCTCCAGCTCAACCGTCGCGGCGACATGGTCTTCGGTCAGGAAGGCGGGATCGAGGCGCTCCCAGAGGCCGTCGACAAAGGTGTAGGCACCCAGATTGCGCGCATCCTGCGTGGGCGAATTGAGACGCAGCGTGAGTTGGAAGGGGCCCGCCAGGGTGGGGGACACGGTGAGATCGTAGATCGGGCTGACCGGTTGCAGGTTGTCCGGCACGTCGGGCAGACGTTCGCGCAGATCGGCGCGAATCGTGACGGGCGCGTCCCCGTTCAGCGCCGCGACCTGCGCCACCGCAGCGTCCTGCGACGTCGCGTCGTCGTCGTCCAGCAAGGCGATCGGGGGGACAAAGAACACGATCAAGGCCACGGCCAGTCCGACCACCGCGAGGCCGATCAGATAGGGACCAAGGTCGCGCCGACCGCGGGAAGCGCGCGGGGTTGCCCGGCCCGAGCCTGGAGGCGCGGACGGGGCCGGCTCGGCGCTGGGGCGCTCGCCGACCCGTCGCGGCCCTCGACGTCGGAAGGGTCCTTCGCTCATCGCCGCCGAACCTCCGGCGTCAAGATCAGTGACTCTTGCGGTTCCATGCCCAGCGCCAGGTAGACAACCTCAACGGCCTGATTCGGCTGGAGCTGCCGAAGCACGTTGAGGTAGGGCTGATCGCGAGTGATGGCCACGCCGTTCATGCTGACCACGATATCGCCCGGCCGCAGTCCCGCCAGGCCAAAGACGCCTTCGCGCGTGATCTCGAGAAGGAACGCGCCTTCGTCAACCGACAGGCCAAGCTGACCGGCCACCAGCGGGTCCAGGCTACGGACATCCAGGACGCCGAAGTCTGCCCGCGGGAATCCCCCATCACGAGCAATCGCGCGAGCGATAGGAAGAACGATGTCCATCTGCAGGGCGAAGGCGACGCCGTCGACGAAGCTGCCATCGTCGGTCTGGCGCACGACGGTGGTCGTCAGCCCCACGATCTCGCCCGCGAGGTTGACCAGCGCGCCACCGCTATTGCCTTGATTGAGAGCGGCGTCGGTCTGGATCAGGTGCTCCTGGACAAAATTATCGCGCGGGAAGGAAGCGTCGGGGTCACTCACGATCCCCAAGGTGACCGTTGGCCGCACACCCAGCAGCGGATTACCCGCCGTGAAGACTGCGTCGCCGAGATCGAGAGCCGCGGAGCTGCCAAAGCGGGGCGCCCGTTGCCCGGTTGGAGTGATGCGCAAAACCGCAATATCGGTGAAGGGCGCGTCGTGGCCCACCAGCTCGGCCTCGTGTCGGCTCTGGTCGGCCAGGATCACCATGATCGTCTCGGCACCGCGGATCACGTGTTCGTTGGTGAGTACGAAACCCTCCGCGTCAAGGATGATGCCGCTGCCAAGGGAGACTTTCGAGATGAGGTTGCCATCCTCGTCACGTTCGGCCGCCGACTCCGCATCGACGATCACAATCGAGGGCAGGACCCCCACCACCGCGTCTGAGAGGGATTGGTCGCGCTGCTCGAACGCGTCGTTGACGGCGGTGGCGACGATGCCTTCGACGGTCTGCTCGTCGAGCCCGTCGTCCTCGTCCAAAACGAGGACCACCAGGATCGCGATCAGGGCCCCGGCGAGGAGACCCGCCAAAGAGCTGAGCAAGGTGGTAGCCGGGAGATTCGCGCGCATTTCGCCTCGTGCAGAACCGCGTTGTGCTACTCGCGAACCGCGTTTCGACCGGTCTTCGCCGACCGAACCATTCCCGTGCTCCCGACCGCCGCGGCTCAGTGTAGCAACGCTGCGGCGCAGGCCTCTAGACACAACGAGCGACGTTCGTTTACAAGCGCTCATCCACAGCTATACTTGCTCCAATGCGAACATCTGGTCGGCCAGAGACGCGAGTCTCCGGTCGACTTTCTCGTGGTCCGAAGGACGCCCCTCGTGGGCGCCGGGTGACGAAGGCAGCGAGTGATGCCCCCCACAAAGCCCGTCCCAATCACTGCGGCAGGCCTAGCGAAGCTCCAGGCCGAGCTGCAAGAGCTGATCTCCGACAAGCGCGCGGAAGCGGCCGCCCACATCCAACAAACACGCGAGGACTCGCCCGGCTCACAAAACGAGGGCGAGTATGAAGAGGCCAAGAACGAACAGGCCTTCATCGAGGGCCGGATCCAGACGATCCAGCAGATCCTCTCGAACGCCGAGGTGATCGACGAGAAGGCCGCGCACAAGACGGACATGGTCCATCTTGGCGCGAAGGTGACGGTGACAATGGGACGACGCGAGCAGACCTTCACGATCGTGGGGATGCCCGAGGTGGACGCGGCGCACGGCTTCATTTCGGACGAATCGCCCGTGGGGCAAGCCCTGCTGGGCCAGAAGATCGGCGATACCGTGTCGGTCGAGGCGCCAGCCGGCACCATCAAGATGAAGGTGAAGAAGATCAAGTAGATCCCCGCGCCCGAACCAGATTCAATGGAACGGGCGCTCAGGCGCCCGTTTTTCCTGCCCGCTCAGCCCCTGTTTCGTAAGGAAACCCGTCGTCATGCCCGACAGTCCAGCAGCAGAACCCGCTCCAGACGCCGCGTCAGATTCGGGCAGTGAGCGCCTACAGGAGATGTTTGACCAGCGTCGCTCGAAGATGGATGCGCTGCGCAAGGCGGGGCTGGAGCCGTACCCGGCACGCACGGGCCGCGACCACAGCCTGGCGGCGGCACGGGCGGCGTTCGAAGCAGCCGAACAGAACGACGCCGCGCCGCCCAGCGTGACCGTGGCCGGCCGCGTCACGAGCGTGCGGGGGCAAGGCAAGGTGGCATTCATCGATCTGCGCGACGGAAGTGGCTCGTTGCAGCTGTTCTGCCGGCGTGACGCGCTGGGCGAGAGCGGCGGGCTGGCGCTGGACCAGCTCGACCTCGGTGACCACGTCGAGTGCGGGGGGGCGTTGATTCGCACGCGGCGGGGCGAGATCTCCGTGGAGGCGCAGGCGCTGCGGGTGATCACGAAGGCGCTGCGGCCGCCGCCGGAGAAGTTCCACGGCCTGCGCGACCAGGAGGCCCGCTACCGCCAGCGCTACTTGGACCTGCAAGCGAACGAGGACTCGCGCGAGGTCTTTCAGCGGCGTTCCCAGATCGTGGCCTCACTGCGCCGGCGGATGGATGCGCGAGGATTCCTGGAGGTCGAGACGCCGGTCCTGCAGCCGGAGGCTGGGGGTGCAGCGGCGCGACCGTTCGAAACCCACTTCAACGCACTCGACGAGTCTCGCGTCCTGCGGATCGCGATCGAACTCCACCTCAAGCGCTTGGTCGTGGGCGGCTTCGACAAGGTCTACGAGATCGGCCGCATCTTCCGCAACGAGGGCGTCTCCACGCGCCACAACCCCGAATTCACGATGTTGGAATCGTATGAGGCATACGCGGACTACGGCGATGTCGCCCGCATGGTGGAAGAGCTCGTCAGCGAGGTCGCGGAGGAGGTGCTGGGCACGATGCTGATCCCCTGGGGGGCTCCCGAATCGGACGACTTGGTGGAGATCAACCTGACGCCGCCCTGGACTCGGATCACGATGCATGAGGCCGTGCAGCAGTACGCGGGGATCGACTTCTTCGACTACGCGACGCCGGAGGCGATGACCGGCTTGCTGCATGAGCGCCACATCGAGGTCCCGCAAGGAGCGAGTTGGGGCAAGCTGTTCGACGCCTTCGTCAGCTCCACCGTCGAGCCGCACCTCATCCAGCCAACGTTCCTGCTGGACTACCCGATCGAGCTGTCTCCTCTGGCCAAGCGTCATGCGGAAGACGATCGGCTGGTGGAGCGTTTCGAGGCGTTCGCGGCTGGGTGGGAGGTCGCCAACGCCTACAGCGAGCTGAACGACCCGATCGATCAGCGCGAGCGCTTCGCGACCCAGAGCGGGCTGCAAGCGGCGGGAGACGACGAGGTCGAACTGGGCGACGAAGACTTCTTGGTCGCGCTGGAACACGGCATGCCACCCACGGGCGGGCTGGGGATGGGGATCGACCGCCTGGTGATGCTGCTGACGAACCGTCAGTCGATCCGAGATGTGATTCTCTTCCCGCAGATGCGCCGCAAGAGCTGAACCAGCACAGAGCCAGAAAAATGCTGCGGCACTTCACCGTCTCGGCCTTCGTCTCGGTCGACACAGCGACCGGAGGCGCAACCTTGCTGCATTTCCACGCCCTGAACCAAATGTGGCTGCCGGCGGGCGGACACGTCGAGCCGGACGAGGACTCCGTCCAAGCGACCTTGCGCGAGACGAAGGAGGAGACGGGGCTCGACGTCGAAATCTTGCCGACGAGCGAGCCGCTTCCCTACGAACAGCCGCCCCAGCTGCCGGCTCCGGTCACAATCATGGTGGAAGACATCGCCGACCACCCCATCGACGGGCGGCACCAACACATTGACCAGATCTACTTCACGCGCCCGCGGGTCGCGGGCGCTGAACTACCGGCCGTGCCGGAGGGTTGGATCTGGGTCGACGCGGCGGCGTTGCGAAGTGACAGCCCCATTTCACCGCAACCTGATGCAGAGCCGGTCGCGATCCCCGAAGATGTGCGAGTGCTCGGGCTGGCAGCCATCGAACGCGCCGCGAGGGGATGAGTTCCCCGCCGAACCGCCCGAGGCGAGGAGGACCGCTCGTGGCGACCCGATGGTCCTGCGCACTTCCGTCTGGCTCCTAACGCCCAGCCGTCTACCGGCGCGCTGCGCGCGCCACGTTTCGCCATGGAGCCCACATGCTGCCCGTTCGACTCTTCCGTGACGACGTCGACCAAGTACGTCGCGCGCTGGAACTGCGACATACCG